>JACIVX010000009.1 GCA_014361295.1 Methanomassiliicoccales archaeon
GCAAGCTCAGGGTTGATTTCTGAGGGTGGAGTGAATTTGTAGCTTTCATCCACGATTTTTCCAAAGATTTCCTCGTAAGTATATCCCTCAAACGGGAGTTTTCCAGTTAACAACTCATAGAAAATGACTCCCAACTGCCAGATGTCTGTTCTCGCATCAGTATGTCCATACTTACCGGGCAATAGATGCTCTGGGGCTGCATAGAGTGGGGTATATCCCATCACACTCCTGTTCGAGCTCATGGTTCCTATTTTTGCCAGTCCCCAATCCGTGATTTTGGGAGTTAAATCGCTCTTTAGGAGGACGTTGAGGGGCTTTAGATCGCGGTGGTAGATACCCTTAAAGTGTGCGTAAGCCAATCCTTCAGCAATGCCCTTGATGAGTTTTAAGGCAGTGTTTTCTTCAACAGGTTTTGGATATTTATCCAAATCCCTAATTATCTTGTCCCCAAGTTTTACGCCCTCAACATACTCCATTTCCAAATGTGGAACTGGCAGAATGTCTACGTCATAGAGTTTGACAATATTCGGGTGATCTAAGTGAAGCCAAGTAGAAACTTCTCGTATAAACGTTCTGCTCGTCTTCTCATCGATCCTTGGGATTTTTACGGCCACTATCTTACCATCGCTTTTTCTTTTGGCTTTGAACACTTTAGCAAAGCCACCTTCTCCGAGGAAGTCTAAAGATTCATACTTGTTCAAGAGCTCTTGTGGGAAACTAGAAATGAAATTTGAATGTGTCCCTCTTTTTGATCCCTGATCACCCTTTAATATACCCAATGAAGGGTTTTCTCTTATTTCTGCCCTTTTTTCGGCTTCAATTTTGGATAATTCCACAGTAGTCATCCGAGTATTAAAGTTTTGCCTTTTTTCCGCCCAATAGTACACTATAACTGATGAAAAAGTTGAAAAAATCCAAAACCAAGGTAGTGAATACCCAGAAAGAAGCCAAGAAATGAACAACCAAAGAATCACTAGCGTTGAAGTCGTCAGCGCTACTTGGATATTACGTTTATTCTTACTTAATACAATTGCAACTGGTATTCCCCATAAAAACATTGTTACAATTCCCATTGGAAATCCAAACCAAACCGCCACCCAATACATAAAGAGTATATGAACTGGCACTGAAATAACTATAACCAAGATTGATGTCCAATTACTACCTGAGTTCGAGGACTTTGAGTATTGATTCATCGTTTTTCACCCCCAAAGATTTCGATACCTACTTATTTATGTTTCCAAACAAACCACCGTCACGTTATCCTTCGTAACGGGCAAGACCTCATTGATAAGCTCCCTTACAATATCTTCAGCACTTTTTCCTTTTGAAGCTATCTCCACAATCCTGCCCTCATCAACGTAGTCGTGAAGCCCATCTGAGCTTAGGAGCAGAACGTCGCCCTTCTGGAGGTTCCACTCGTAGAGGTCAACGCCGAAGTCTATACCGAGGGCCTTTGTGATGACGTTCCTCATCGGGTGCCTTTTGGCTTCTTCCTCGGTTATCTCGCCCTTGTCCAAAAGCTCCTGCACGAGGGAGTGGTCTTTGGTTCTCTCGAGGATTTTCCCATCCCGTATCAGATAAGCCCTGCTGTCGCCGGTGTTCGCTATTATAGCCTTCCCGTCTCTAACAAAGGCGCTTACGAGGGTCGTACCCATCCCTTCTCTTTCTCCAACGGCGCTCTCTTTTATCCTCCTATGGGCTTCCTCATAGGCCTTCATGAGAAGTTCTTTGACCTCTTTATCACTCATTCCTGGGGAATACTCTTTTTCGAAGACCTCCCTTAGGGTGTCCACTGCTATCTTCGACGCTACTTCCCCCGCGTTGTGCCCACCGAGGCCATCAGCAACGGCCAAGAGGTATGCATCGGGGAGATTGAGGACGAGGAGGTTATCTTCGTCATTCTCTCTTGCCCCAACGTGGCTCATACCAAAGGCTTTTTCCGCCTTAACTTTGATGGGGTTTTTCATCAATTGTTCGTTGGGGGAGTTCCTTGTACCAGATTCATCCCGGAGTTCCTTGAACTTGTCCGAAATAATCCTAAGAGGTGGGATCATTCCTCTACCTCCTTCTCGACCTTGTGAAGAAGGACTCTTAGCTCGTCGAGAGTTGACTTGCTTATTGGCACGCTTTCTCTCATCATTATCTCGAGCTGGCTTATGGCGTTCTCAATCTCATTTCTGTGCTCCTTTGAAAGAGCCTTTAATTCCTCTAAGGCATTTATTAGCCCCGCCTTGTCGTTCAGGTGGGCGTGGAGAATAGCATTCCTGTTCAACTGTTTGATGAGCTGCTTTTGGAGTTTCCTAAGTTCCTTGCTGTCTGTTGTCAAGCTCATCGTTGTCTTAGTCTTCGCTATCTCTGCCTCAAGTCTCTTTTTTTCCTCTTCAAGCCTCTCTAAAAGTTCAAGGTCATTTAGGAACTCTTCAACAGATTGGTAGCGATTTTCCTTTCTCTTTGCTAGAAGCTTTTCAAAGATGCCATCATATTTGGCTAACTCCTTTTTGTAGTGGCTTGGCGGTTTCGGCTTTACATCCGGGTTAATGACTTTCGCCATAACCATAGCAGGAGAAGTTCCCGTATAAGGAAGCTTCCCAGTTAAAAGCTCGTAGAAAATCAACCCAAGCTGATAAATATCTGTTCTCACATCTGTGTGTCCGTATTGTTCCTCATCTAACTGTTCTGGGGCAGCATAAAGCAGAGTTAGCCCCTTTGTAGTAGTTGCAGTAGTTGAAATTGCACCAACTTTCGCCAGTCCCCAATCTGTGATTTTTGGTGTTAAATCACTTTTTAGGAGGACATTTTGTGGCTTAAGATCTCTGTGGTAAACCTGCTTGGAGTGCGCATGCTTTAAACCTTCCGCAATACCTTTAATTAGTTTTAAGGCTGTGTTTTCATCAACGGGTTTTGGATAGTTGCCAAGATCTCTAATAACTTCCCCGTCGAGGTTCACTCCCTCAATGAATTCTATCTCTAGGTGAGGAACTGGTTCGTCGAAAGCGTTGTAAAGTTTGACAATGTTCGGGTGGTCGAGAAGGCGCCAAGCATTGACCTCCTTAAGGAAGAACTTTTTGGCCTTCTCATCGAGACGGGAAATCTTAAGGGCGATGATTTTTCCATCACTCTTCCTCTTAACCTTGTAAACTTTGGCAAAACCACCTTCACCGAGAAATTCCAAGGGTTCATACTTGTCGAGGAGTTCTGGCGGGAAGTCTTTTACTCTGTCTTGAGTTAGTTTTATATCCTCTCTGGGCTTTTTATTTCTTGATTTGGCCACTACTATACCTAAGATGAGTAAAACTGCTAGACCTCCGATGTAGAGGAGTTTTGATGTTTCTGCAGGGATAAGTGGAGTGGAAGAAGAGCTTGTTGGAGTTGTGATCGGGCTTGATGAGCTTGATGGGGTTGGGGCTGATGTTTGGATAGGTGAAGTGGTTGGAATCAGTTCTAGTCTTGCGTTTATCGTGTGAGTTTTTGTTGGTTCAATAGTTATTGTTTGCGTAAAAATTTGGTAACCCTCTTTTTTAACTTCGACCTTGTGCTCTCCCGTTGACAGTTTGTAACCTTTTAGCGGCGTCTCTCCAATCTTTTTACCATCAAGGAAAACCTCAGCACCCTGAACATTACAGTAAACATTTAAAAAGCCAAAGAGAGCCTCTAACTGCACATTAATTTGTCTTTCTTCTCCCGCTTGGAGAGTAATAGTTTCAGTATGGGGCTTATAATCCTCTTTTCTAATCTCTACAGTATAAGTTCCCGGAGGAAGTTGAACAGTAATAGGAGTTTGACCTTTGTATATTCCTCCGATATACACTTCAGCGTTTGAAGGAGTTGATGAAACTGACAAAGTTGCCGTTTTTAGTATAAGTTTTGCATTAACAATGGTTGTTTTCCCCTCTGATATTGTCACTGTTTGAGTATAATCAAAGTACCCTGGTTTTCGTATTAGTAATGTATAAGTGCCCACAGCGAGTTTGTAGCTCTCTACGGGTGTAACACCTATGTATGTGTTATCTACGTAAACCTCTGCTCCAGCAGGAGTAGAATCAACGGTAAGGTATCCTATAGGGACTAAAGAAGCGGAGATGCTCTTGGTTTCTCCTGCTTGAATAGTTAATGTTGTCTCATAATCCAAATAATTTTGTTTTGTGAGCTTTATTGTATAGGAGCCAGGAGGCAACTCTAACGACAAGGGAGTTCTACCTTTGTATTCACCATTAACGTAAACTAGGGCATCAGAGGGTGTAGATGTGACTGACAAAGTACCAGTTTTTAATTTTAAGTTGACATTAACTGAGGAAGTTTCTCCTGGTGTTATAAACACGCTTGTAGAGTAGTCTTCGTATCCTTCCGCTTGGATAATAAGAGAGTGTTCTCCCGAGGAAAGCTCATAGTTTTCTAAAGGGGTTTTTCCAATAAATTTGCCGTCTACATAAACTGAAGCACCTGATGGAGTAGAATAGATCGTAAGATAGCCTACATTTGGTTTAAAAACAAACAGTGTTGTTGCTCCCCCTGCCAATAAATACGAATCATCCTGAGTAATACTTATACTCCACCCTTCTTCTCCAGTGTAATAGCTCCATTTAAGATCTCCCGTTTTGATGTCAAATGCATACACATTTCCATCGTTGCTGTACAGGTAAACTATACTGCTATCCGATGATATTGCTATGTCATCTGCATTGCCACTGCTAGAATACGTCCATAAAAGTTCTCCAAAACGATTAAATGTCAATATCTCTCCGTTATACAGCCCAACAACAACATACCGGCCATCTGAAGATACCTCAATACTAGTTGGTTGGTCACTTACAGAATACGTCTTTAAGACTTTCCCGTCGTTTAGATTAAGGAAGTATACCGAAGATTTCGTACCAAGTATCACAAGGTTATACAATTCATTGATACCCACTTTGTAGACTGGATAAATCTCAACACTTGAGGAAGAAGTTGTGTCCCAAATCCTTTTTCCCTCGCTGTTTAATAAGTAAGCTCCACTTCTTGTTCCCACAATAATGTACACAAAGCCTGAAGTAGCTTTTATATCAGTGATATAATCCCCCACAGAGCGGTACCATATAACATCTCCAGAAATGTCAATCATGTACACTCTGTGGTTGTCAAAGCCTAAGGGTATCTCATTCCATATCCCAAAAAGTACATACTTGCTATCCTCACTTATAAGAACGTTGCCTGTAATTCTTTGTGTTTTATTGACTCCTTCAGGATCAAGAGACCATAACATCTTTCCATCCTTAGTGAACAAATACAACAAAGCATGGTCTTTTGGACTTTCGCTCCAATCTGCATTATAAAATTGGATAGCTCCTACTGCAATCAAGCTTCCAGTTGGATTGATTGCAATATAGTAAGGGACTCCATTAATGTTCTCATTTTTCCATAAAACCTTGCCAGAATAGGAAAATGCATAAATGGTGTTTCGCTGAGTCCCAACGACAAAATAATCATTTGAAGCTTGAATTGTCCATATTCCCCCTGGAATACTTTTATACCATGTTGGTTTTATGGTACTTTCCCCGGATGCTAATCCTGTGAAAAACAATACAAATAAAAATGTTAAAATGATTCTTTTATCAATAAATCTCATCTCCTCTACCCCCCGAACTCCTCCGCCCACTTCTCATAGCGCTCGATATCCTTCTTCGTCAGCGGGCTCTTGATCTTCTTAAACGCCTCCTCAAAGTCCCTCATCTCAAGCGGCCTCGTCCTCAAAGAGCGCTTCCTCAGCTCCTCGAAGGGCAGGGAAGCGAGCCTGTGCAAGTCCTTGTTCTCCTCCCTTATCATGTTCCATATGGCCTGCTGGCAGAGATTTCTTATGTCCCTTCCAGAATAAAACCTCCTCACGCTTTCCTCAGCTATGGCATCCAAGTCAAGCCTTGAAATGTCCAATCCACGGGTGTTAATCTTAATGATTTCCTTCGTGGCCTTCTCATCTGGCAAAGGTACGTAAATCCTGCGCGGGAAGCGCGAGAGAACTGCCTCATCAAGATCCCATGGAGTGTTTGTGGCAGCTAGCGTTAGAACTAGCAAATCACCTCCCTTGTCTTGGAACCCATCAAGCTCTGTAAGCAGTGTAGAGAGCATCCTCCTAGAGGCCTCGCTGGTATCGTTTGAACGTTTGGTAGTTAAAGCATCAATCTCGTCGAGAAACACTATGCTCGGAGCTTTCTCGCGGGCAACCTCGTAGAGGGCGGAAATTATCTTGCTCGACTCGCCGAAGTACTTGCTCAGGACGTTTGAAGCCTTAACGTTGAAGAATGTGGCGTTTAAACTTCCTGCTGCTGCTGAAGCGAGGAGGGTCTTACCCGTCCCTGGCGGCCCAAAGAGGAGTATCCCCTTCCACGGTTGAATAGCTTGGGGTCTCTGCAAAGCTGAAATAACCACAGTCTCCATCATCAAGACCTTTACCTCTTCTAGCCCTCCTATGTCTCCCCAAGTGACGTTTGATCTAGCTATCAGCCCTTTAACGTATTCTTTAAACTCGTCCTCCTCGGAACCTTCTTCCTTAGTCCTCTTACCTTCGGCACTGATAACGGCTTTCTTGCCGAAGTTTCCACTCTCAATATCTTTGGCAACTTTCTCCCACTTTTTTGCCTTTTTCAAGTAAAATTCGGCATTATATGGGACTTGTTTTGCAAGCTGTCTTAATAAGCTGGCACATTTCAAGGCCTTTTTCTTTGCGGTCTCCATATCCCCCTTGGAAACGGCATTGTCGAATTCTTTCTTTGTTTTTTCAAATTCACTCAACAGCGGACCGGACAAATCTACGGGCATTTTTAAACCTCCTTCTCAATTCTGGGGAGCAAAACTCTAAGCCCTTCAACAAATTCATCGCTAAGGGGAATAGCTTCCTTAATCATAACCTCAACTTGAGAGATAGCATTCAACAGCTCGTCGAGGTTCTCCTTTGTGTAAACTTTTAAATCCTCGAGAGCATTTAAGAGCTCGGCCTTATCATTGAGCCTAGCACTCAAAAGCGCAATTTTTGCAGTTTTTTCAACTGCCTCTCTTGTGAGCTTCTGGATCTCCTCCTTTGAGCGACTCTTTTTTAGCGTCTGCTTGGTCTCTTTGAGGCTTTTCTTTAATTCTTCACGCTCCTTGTGGAGGGCTTCCAGAGCGTTTAAAGCTTGTAGGAATTCCTCAATGGACTGGTAGCGATCCTCCTTTCTTTTTGCCAAAAGCTTCTCAAAGATTCCATCGTACTTGGCTAAAGCAGGGTTAATCTTCGATGGGGGTGTGGGCTTGATGTCCTTTGCTAGAATCTTACCAACGACTGCTCCTAGTGAATACCCCTCGTAAGGAAGCTTGCCAGTTAACAGTTCGTAGAAGATAATACCAAGGCCATAAATGTCGGTTCTATGATCTGGAACCCCATAAGTCTCCTCGTCAAGCTGTTCTGGAGCTGCGTAAAGGGGTGAGTAGCCACTGTTGGTTGAAAGAGAGCTCCTTGTACTTATTTTCGCTAAGCCCCAATCGGTTATCTTGGGAGTCAAGTCACGTTTGAGAAGTACATTAAGGGGTTTTAAATCGAGATGCCAGATTCCTTTCGAGTGAGCATGTTTCAAACCCTCAGCAATGCCTACGATGAGTTTTAAAGCGGTATTTTCGTCAACTGGTTTGGGGTATTTGTCCAAGTCCCGAACAATTTTGTCGTCAATCTTAGCTCCTTCAACGTATTCCATCTCGAGGTATGGAATTGGGAATATATCCGCTTTGTAGAGCTTTACAATGTTGGGATGGTTTAGGTAATACCAAGCGGCTATTTCTTTTAGAAAGAGCGAGCTCGTTCTCTCATCAATTCTTGGGATTTTTAGGGCGACAGTTTGGCCGTCAGACTTTCTCCTTGCTTTGAAGACTTTGGCGAAGCCGCCCTCACCCAAGAATTCGAGGGGCTCGTAGCGGGAGAGGAGAGCTGAAGGGAAGCCTTCACCGAGTGGGGCTATTGGAACTCTTGGTGGGATTTTAATTTTGGCTACTAGTTTGTTAGGTTCAGTTTTTTGGTGTGTTTCAGAAGTGGGTATTTTCATTATAGTTTCATGAGTAGAGCGGTAGTACTGAGTTTCTGGCTCCATGTAGATGGTTTCAACTTGAGCACTCGAATTTTTGACAGCGAGGGGAGCTTGTTCAGTACGCCACTCCTGTCTTTTTCTGATTAGTCCGATCTCAAACTGATACTTTCTAACACCGCTAAGGACTTCGCAGTTCGTATTGCTTACCTCCACGTTTGTGTTGGTTATCTGGGCACTCGAGTCTCTGCAGAAGTCGCAATCCGGAAGGTTTCCATCCGAAGGAAGGCGGAGAACCCAAACATTGCCCCCAGAACCATCAAGAGTAGTTGCTCCATAGTATCCAGCTACAATAATGTCCCCGTTGTCAGCTAAGGCAACCGACCAAGCCCGATCCCAGTCTCTTCCTCCGTAAGTCTTCTGCCACTTAACATTACCATTCTCGTCAAGCCTGAGAACCCAAACATCAGCTAAACCAGCGCCAAAGCTGGAAGTATATCCTGCAACAATAATGTCCCCGTTGTCAGCGATGGCAATTGCGTGAGCCCCCTCCCCATCTCTTCCCCCGTAGGTCTTCTGCCACTTAACGTTACCATCAGCATCGAGCCTGAGAACCCAAACATCCCAATCACCAGCCCCAAAACTTTCAGTGTAGCCTGCCACGATAATATCCTCGTTTGGAGCGATAGCAACTGCATTAGCCACATCAGCATTGCTTCCTCCATAAGTCTTCTGCCATTTAATGTTACCCTCGCTATCTAGTCTCAAAATCCAAACATCCTTATCACTAGCGCTAAAACTCCAACTGGAGCCAGCAACAATAATGTCCCCATTGGGAGCTATCTTCACATCGTTGAAGATGTCCCACTTATCTCCTCCATATGTCCTGAACCACTTCACGTTCCCGTCTTTATCAAGTCGAGCAACGAACGCGTCCTTTTCTTTCTGCCCGACAACGATAATGTCCCCGTTCTCATCAACGGCTACTCCCTTAGCCTTTCCCTTACCATACGTCTTAGCCCAGTAGGACATCACAACACCCCCAGTTCACCCCCCATCAACCAGATGGACTCCCAACCTCTCCGCTACTTCCTTGGCCTTCTCCGTGAAGCCAGACTTTGAGAACATCGCCACCACCTGCATTATGCTTTTATGCACTCACCGTCGAGTTCTATCTCGTTAATCAGAATTTCAATTTCGGCAATAGAGTCCTCTCTCAACTTAGCTCCATCTCTAATTGCGAACTTTACCTGATCTATGACGCTCTCCAGTTCCCTTTCATGTCTGCCAGCACAGCCCTTCAGTTTGAGAAGATGAACATCGCCCTGAGAAAGAGGCGTTCCAACGGTTCTAGCTCTCTGCAGGACAGGCGTACTCTCCCGTGGATATGGATCGATGCTCAACCGATATTCAAGCTGTTCTTTTTCTTCCCGGAGCCTTTTCAACTCCCAGATGACCTTTGATGTTAGATCACTGGGAAATTTCCATGTTATGGCCTGTATCTTGGATATTCCCGGAAATGCAGTCTCGATATCTCTGTATATCTTCCCAAGAGTGTCATCCCCTAAGATCTGAATACATGGGATTATTGTCTTTCCAAGGCTTAGGGCCTGTCGGTACTCCCCCCTTACCCATTCTCTCATTTCTGTTCCAGTGGTATGCAGCAAAATGAAATAATCGGCATCGGAGATGGCCCTCCTTATTCTGTCTTCCCACACCTGTCCCGTTAGTATGTCGCTTTCTGCAAAGAATGCTCTCCAGCCATTTTCCTGTAAGGCCTTCTTCAGGGCTTTTGCGAAATCCCTCCCGGTTTTTGAGTAATAGCTTATGAAAACGTCAAATTTTTCTCCCAAGATTTCGCCCCCAGTTCACCGCCCCATCTTTATCTCGTGGATCAGGACTTCGGCGTGGGCAAGGAAGTCCTCGCCGAGCTTGACACCTTCCTCCATCGCCAGCTCGACCTGTTTTATCAGGCCGTCAAGCTCCCTGCTCTTGGAATAGACCTTCAGGTCGTTGAGGTACTTGAGGGCATCTTTATAGTTGCCGAGCTTGAGGTGCATCAGCGCGAGCTCGCCGGCGTAGAAGGCCGAACGGGAGAAGTCCTTTGAGGATACGCTCCTCTCAAGCTTCCTCTGGTAGCTAATGCCGAGGATCTTTGCCAGGTCTCTCTGGAGCTCCTCGACGCTCCCATAGCGCTCCTCTTTCCTCTTGGCGAGCATCTTGAGGACGATGTTGTCGAAGGGCCTAGCGTCGGGGTTCAGCTCGCTCGGCCTCGGCGGCTCCTTCGTGGTTATCGCCTGGGCTAAGCTCGAAAGGGAGCCGCCGTCGAAGGGGCGCTTGCCCGTTAGGAGTTCGTAGAAGACGACGCCTAACTGCCAGATGTCGCTCCTCTCGTCAACCTCGCCGAAGGTCTCCGGAGCTATCTGCTCGGGAGAGGCATAATATGGTGTAAAAGCCATTGTAGTGGTACTTTCCTCTCCAATAAACTTGCTCAGCCCCCAGTCGGAAATCTTGGGAATTCCGTTCTTCAGGAGGATGTTGCTTGGCTTCAAATCCCTGTGGAGTATCCTCTTGGAGTGTGCGTACTTCAGACCTTCGGCCGCGTTGAAGACCAGCCAGGCCGCCTTCTCTGCCTCCATCGGCTTCTTCTCCCTTTCGAGGGAGTCCTCACAGTACTCCATCTCGATGTACGGAACCGGAATAATGTTTACCTCGTATAAACGGACTATGTTAGGATGTATAAGGTGAAGCCAGTTGCCAACTTCTTTAATGAACATTCTTCCCATAGCTGGATTTAGTGTTTTTGGAATTTTTACAGCAACTGTCTTACCATCTCTCTTTCGGATAGCCTTGAAAACATATGCGAATCCTCCTTCTCCAATGTATTCTACCCTTTCATATAATTCACGGAGAGCATCAATTGATGGACCGTAAATCAGTTTTGGTTTTTCTACTTCAAATTCAAAAATTGTACGAAGTTCCTCAGAGAGGAAAGGAAATGCAATTGGGATGAGATATGGCGAAAGCAACATCTCATACCAAAATGGGATATCAACTTCTACTCCATCATAAATAGCTATAATAGCTATTAAAAAAATCTGTATAAGAGCAGGAAGGGATAATAAAACCGCAAGTTTATTAGTGGGTACTTTTTTCTGGATATAATTAGAAAGTAAAAAAGCCTGATATGGTAGGAACAAGCCCGTTATGTATCCTGAGAAGCTTATAGGAATGTACTCGTTAGGAGCCCAACCGATATCGCCTGTTAAAGCGCTGTAATATAGATAATAAAGTCCAAAAACCCCAAGGTATAATAAAGTGATTCCGGCAAGAATTTCTGGTTTATTCAGCCTTTTAACTTTTTCAAATATTAGAGGAACTTCCCATGATGTAATTAATATCAAAGAAAGATAAAAAGGTAACATGTCTGCTGTTTCTGCAATCTTAGAAACAAAGATTAAGTATCCTTGAAGTATTAGACCAAAGGTAAAGGCAAATAACAACGATATCTTCCTTAATATGGAATTTTTAGGTAATAAAAGAATCGGGAAGAATAGAAACACTCCGTAAACAAGGGGAAGCCCTAAGAACATTGCTGCAAATTTTAGTATTATCCATTCAGTTCCCCAATATACTTCGTCCATCTTTGGGTAATTACCAGTAACAGCTGCTATTGTTCCTTTTACCGCATTTTCAATGTTAAGATAGACAGCTCCTAGTTCTCTGTAAATTGAAATCGCTCTCCATAACTGGACTAATCCAACCGTCATGGCTATTAAAGACATTAGAAGTAATGCTTTTGATGCTCTCTCAAGCTTTTTAGAATAGATATACATTATTGCAAGGACTCCCGAACTGAGGAGTCCAATAGCATACAATGCACCTACTATGTCTAACTCATCACCTGAAAAGAGAAACCCATAAGTCCAGCTTGTAACAATAAAAAATATTAATATCAAGTAAAGGATATCTCTCTTTGTTACCATAGACACTATATCACCTCCCACCATAGTTATGAAAATAAGCTAAAATCAAAGTTCCTCAAGCTCCAGATGCTTCTTTTTTCTCTCCTCTCCAGTTACCTTCTCTGCGGCCACGTCAGGCTCAAGTTCGCCCTCCTTAACAGCCTTAATCGTGTCTAAAATCTCCGCAAGCTCTTCATCGGTCTCGAATTCAACTCCAGTAGAGAGAGCCTGATCGGTGTAGCCGAGCATCTGGTTTAAATTCTCATTCAAATTTTGAGTGTCCAGTTGCATTTCGGTCAAACGTTGCTCCAGCTCTTCGGGAGACATTTCATGCAGAATCTTCCACGTAGGGGTGTTCTTCAAGATAGCCTCATTCTCCTTGATTATCATAAGGTTGCTCACGAGCATCATCTGCTTGTTCAATTGAAAATGAGTGTTCTGCAG
>JACIVX010000010.1 GCA_014361295.1 Methanomassiliicoccales archaeon
CCTTCCGTTCTCCCCTTACGGGCGGCCTTTGCCGGTCCATGGCCGGCGCATGGATCGGGGTGGCGTTGCGCAAAGCTGGTTTCGATGCCCTCGTTATCCGCGGGCAAAGTAGAGAACCCGTTGTCCTGGTGATCGAGGACGGAAAAGCTCGTCTGGATAGCGGCCGGGATCTTTGGGGTCTTGATACCCGCGCCACCCGCAAGGCTCTCCAGGAGCGCTACGGCGAGGGGATCCGCACTGCGGTGATTGGCCCGGCGGGAGAAAAGCTTTCTTGGATTGCCACCATCGAGTGCGATGGCCGCCAGGCCGGCCGGGGCGGAGGCGGCGCGGTCCTTGGGGCCAAGAAACTCAAGGCCGTCGTGGTCAAGGGCACCGGCGAGATCCCCATGGCCGATCCGGAAAAGGTGAAGGAGCTCATCCGCCACTGGAACGAGATCATCCGTAAACACCCGGTGACGGAAGCCGATATGAAGTACGGCTCCGGGGAGTTCCTGGACTGGATGAACCGGGTCTCCGGTACTTTCCCCTCCCGCAACTGGCAGTGGGGCTTTTTCAAAAGTGCCTACGAGAGGGCTAAGGAGGGGAAGATTGAGCTCGACCCCTACTATTGGGCGCCAAAATATTCCAAGCGCAACGTGGCCTGCCCCTTCTGCACCAAACCCTGCGGCCAGCTCTTCGTGGTGGAGGGAGGGAAATACGGGCCCATCGAGGTGGACGGTCCGGAGTACGAGACCCTTTATTCCCTGGGCGGCGCGCCGGAGATCGCCGAGATCGAGGCCGTGGCCAAGGCCAACGAGATCTGTGACCTCCTTGGAATCGACACAATCTCCGCGGGCCTCACCGTGTCCTGGGCCATGGAGGCCGTGGAGCGCGGCTACCTCAGCCCGGCGGACCTGGATGGGATCAACCTTCGCTTCGGGAACGCTGAGGCCATGCTGAAAGTTTTGGAGAAGATGGGCCGGAGGGAGGGAAAGGTCGGGGAGCTTCTCGCGAACGGCTCCCGCGCCGCCGCGAAAAAACTCGGAAAAGGGGAGGAGTTCGCCATCCACATCAAGGGCATGGAGCTTCCCGCCTACGATATTCGCGGCTCCAAGGGTGTGGCCCTGGCGTTTGCCGTGGCCTTCCGGGGCGGCGATCACCTCACGGCCGGGGTCTACGGAACCGAATACGGCGGCTCCTGGTGGAAGTTCGAGGCCGTGGATCGCCGCAAACTTATGGGCAAAGGTTTTGAGGTGAAGATCCACGAGGACCTCATGGCCCTCTACGATGCCCTGGGCGTGTGCAAGTTCTCCCGGCACATCTTCTTCCTGGAAGCCTTTCCGGACATGGTGGCCGCGCAAACGGGTCTTTCCCTCACCATGGCCGAGCTCCTCACCGTGGGCGAGCGCATCTATAACCTGGCGCGGGCGTTCAATGTTCGCGAGGGTTTCTCCCGAAAGGACGATCATCTTCCGCACCGGGTCATGGCTGAGCCCATTCCCGAAGGGCCCTCTGTCGGGGATCGCGTGAGCTACGAGGAGCTTCAAAAGCTTCTGGATGACTACTACGAGGCGCGGGGCTGGAGCCGGGAGGGGATCCCCCTCAAGGCCCGCCTCGTTTCCCTGGATCTTCCGGAGGTGGCGGAGGCCGTGGGCGCCAAAGGTGTCTAGCCGGCGCGGTCTTCCTCTGCCTTTCCATCCCCTCCCGTTCAGGGAGGGGATTTTTTTGCGATTTCCGTGGGAGGGGTTTATGGCGGAGGTTTCTTTCCAGCCGTTTTCGAGGCCAATCTTTTCCGGTTTTCCGGGCTTTCTTAAGGGGCACGCTGGCCTTTGTCCGCCCCTCCTTCACGCTCCCGCTGCCTGACCAGATTTTCTGTTGCCTCGATTGGAAGGTGTTTGCCTGCCCTCCGCGATTTTCCTATACTTTCTTTTGTCGAACACGGCAAGAGCAAGTGGGGGTAAACATGCCGGGGAGGAAGCGAGCGGGGAAGTCAGCCCAAGGTGCTGATGATTTTCGGTATCCTGAAGTTAAGCGCAAAAACAATCCGCCTGCGGGGATAGCTCCAACTTACGAGGTGCGAGAGCGCAAGATCCAAACCTATGCTTATGATCCCCACTTGGATCCGCAACTGGTGTGGGCGGGCAAAGCCGAGCACACCAGTTTTGAGGTGGACGTTGTTTCGCTCCACATTCATGAGTACATCTCCACCAAAGCCATCCTGCGCGCCGTCCGCCGCCCCGAACCAATCCAGTTCGATCTCTTCGGCGAAACACCCCTCCCTGCCGATCAGCAGATAGAGTTCTACAAGCACGAGGTCGGCTGGACCAACCGCCTGATCTTGGGCGATTCGCTTCTCGTGATGAACTCACTTCTTGTCAAGGAGGGCATGGCGGGCAAGGTGCAGATGATTTACATGGACCCGCCCTACGGCATCAAGTACTCCAGCAACTTCCAGCCGCGCATTGACCGCCGCGACGTGAAGGACACGGACGAAGACCTCACCCACGAGCCGGAGCAGATCAAGGCCTACCGCGACACCTGGACGCTGGGCATTCACTCCTACCTGACCTACCTGCGCGACCGTCTGCTCTTAGCGCGGGAACTCCTCACCGAGAGCGGCTCCATCTTCGTCCAGATTAACGACGAGAACCTGCACCTGGTGCGGTGTGTGTTGGATGAGGTGTTCGGAAGGGAGAATTTTGTGGGGGTGATCCCTTTCCGTAAGAAAACGATGCCTCTGGGAACCAGCAAAGGTATTGAGCAGATGGACGACTTTTTGTTGTGGTATGCCAAGACTAAGGAGCAGTTGAAGTATCGTCAGCTTTTCATCCCTCAGTCGACTGAAGGCAATACACTTTACAAGTTTTGGGAGGATAGCGGATACTCCCGTGCTAAGATGACTGATGAACAAATAAGAAACTATTCTCTACTGCCAGTACGTGCGCGTCCGTTTAGGCTTAAGTCATTAATGCCTTCTGGTACGAACCGAAGTGGCTTATTTACATTTGTATTCCGTGGCAAAGAGGTGAAGCCACCTAAGAACGGATGGGCTACGGACAGAGAAGGAATGCACCGGCTATTGCATTCTGAAAGGTTGGAGTTTAGTGGCGAGACACTAAATTATGTGCTGTTTGCAGACGATTACCCTGTGACACCGCTTACAGCTCCTTGGCAGGATACGACAGGACCCTCCGAAAGAATCTTCGCGGTACAAACCGGTGAAAAGGTCATCGAACGCTGCATCCTGATGACTACCGACCCGGGCGACCTGGTCTTCGACCCGACCTGCGGCTCAGGCACCACCGCCTGGTGCGCCGAGAAGTGGGGGCGGCGCTGGATCACCTGCGATACCAGCCGCGTGGCCCTGGCCATCGCCCGCCAGCGTCTGATGACGGCAAAGTTCGACTACTACGAACTCAAAGACCCCGAGCGCGGCCCCGCCGGCGGCTTCATCTACGAGACCGTTCCCCACATCACCTTGGAGAGCATCGCCAAGAACACCGAAATTGATGCCATCGCCGAAAAGTACAACCCTCAGATTGAAGTGGCCTTGCAAGAACTCAATAGAGCATTGGGCAAGGACTGGAAAGAGTGGGAAGTGCCACGCGAGGTGCCCCATCCTGTCTGGTCAGAGAAGGCACAGAAGGCTTATTGGCGGCTTTTGGAGATTCGGCAAAGCCTTGAGCCCGAAGCGAAAAAAGAAGCAGAGCGCTTGCTGGAAACCATCTATCAGGAGACGGGACACCGATGGAAGTTAAACGAAATTCCCGAACCTGTGCCTGCCAGCGATTGGTCTGAGCCAGCAAAAGAGGCGTTGCGCCGATTCTGGGAATTAAAGCGCCAAAAGCGAAAAGAGATTGACGAGAGCATCAAGCGCAATGCCCCGCAAGAGGTGCTCTATGACCGACCCAAAGTGGTCAAGGGCGTGGTTCGGGTGTCGGGACCGTTCACCGTAGAGGCAATCCCCGTGCCGACGGTAGAAGACCCGACACAGGCACCTATCCCGCAATTTGAGGCGCAGGAAGTTGGCGAGCGCATTGCCGACCGAGGGGGCGACTGTCTCACCACGATGGTCAACCTCTTGAAGCAGCAAGGCGGTGTCCTTTTCCCTGGCGGCAAGCGCTTGGAACTCCAAAACCTGCGCCCATTGAACTTAGGCTATCTCCATGCCGAGGCCGAAGCGCAGCAGAATGGCAAAACTTTGCGGGTAGCGATCAGTTTCGGTCCGCAACACGGACCCGTGACGGCTTATCAGGTTCAAGAGGCCATCCCGACCGCAAAGATGAATGGCTACAACATCCTCATTTTCGCCGGCTTTGCCTTTGACCCTGAGGCGCAGGCGCTCATCCAGAAGACGCCGGTGGCAGGGCTTCAGGTGCATCTCGCCAACATTGCCCCCGATGTGCTGGTGGGGGATCTGCTTAAGACCACGCGGGCAAGCCAAATCTTCACCGTATTTGGTCAGCCCGATGTGCGCGTGCAACGGCAGGAAGACGGCACTTTCGTCGTGGAGTTGCGCGGTGTGGACATCTACGACCCGCTCACAGGTGAGGTGCAATCAAGCTCGGGCAAGGATGTGGCGGCTTGGTTTTTGGACACTGACCACGACGGCAAGACCTTCCACATCTGTCAAGCCTTCTTCCCCGGCGACCCCGATGCATGGGAGAAACTCCAACGTGCCCTCAAGGCCACCATCCCCGAGGAAGCCTTTGAACAAATGCGCGGCACCGTCTCCTTCCCCTTCAAACCCGGCGAGCACAACCGCATCGCCGTCAAAGTCATAGACTTTCGGGGAAACGAGGTGGTGCGGGTGCAAGCCCTTAGCCGAGCTGAGTATCAGCCAGCCACTAAGGAGGCGTAGAGGAATGGCACTTTCCAAGAGGGATTGGATATTGTTGATACTGAAGATGATGCCTCTGGACAGAATTCGTCTTATGAAGGCGCTATTTCTTCTCTGGAACAGGTCGGGTAGGAACATCCCAGGATACTTTGAGTTTGTGCCCTACCTTTATGGTCCGTGCAGTTTTGAGGTGTATTCTGTGCTTGCTGATATGTCTAGGCAGGGGCTTATTGTCCAGCCTCCTCACCCAACACGGCAGTGGGCTAAATACTATCTGACAGAGCGTGGGAAAGTCGCTGCGGAAGAAGCGATGAGAACCGTTGACTTGAATACACAGGCGTTACTCAAACAGGTGGTTCAGGAAGTCTCGCAACTCGGTTTCTACGAACTCTTGCGGAGAGTGTATGATGAAGCACCTGAATTTGCAGTGAACTCGATTATAGGAGGGCTTTTCAAACAATGACACTTATTTTGGTTATCCCGGCAACGGATGGCATTGTTATGGCTTCTGATGGTCAAGTTACGGCCGGCATGATTCGGAGACGAGGGAAAAAAATAAAGAAACTGAACGAATCCTGCTTATGGAGTGCGTCTGGTGAGTTGGCACTTATCCAAAGAGTTGAGGAAGGAATAGCTAATGCATCATTTGAACACGAACAGCCACTTCAAAACTTGAGGGACTATTTAGCAGGACTTGTGCGGCAGAGTGTAACAACACTGCTTCAGATGGATTTTAGAACGCAATTTTTTCATAACGATCCTGAAATGCTGCTTAAACTCCATCCCGGTGACTTTGTCTTCGCCGAATATCGTGATAGCCCTCGTATTCTTCATATTGCGGTTAATGGAACACCCGAATGGATAGACGTTCCTTTCGCCTCCGGAGTTGGAGCGCCTTTTGCTTACGCCTTGTTACAGAAATACGAAGGCATGCCTCTGGATATCTCTAAGGCCAGTTTACTTGCCTTTAAAGTAATTGAGGAGGCGATTGAGGTCGGTGCATATGGTTTAGGGCCGCCTATTGATGTTTGGCAGATTACGCAACGGGGCATTAAGAACCTTTCCGAGGATGAAATAGCTGTCTTGGAAGATTCTTCCCGTACACTTCGGGACGCAGAAATTGAACTTTTCTCCTCAAAGGGGGTACCTGATGAGTATTGCCGTTGACAACCCCATCATCAACTCGCCGTTTGAGGAGCCCACGCGGTGGTGGGCTTATGAAGCGGGACAGCCTGTGTTGAAGGAGGGACGGCGGCCTTCCGGCTATTACCTGAAAGCGCGAACGCGCGGCCCCCAGGCGGCGCTTCTAGAGGAAGAGTTTGTACCGCTAGAGACGGTCAACATCATTCGGCAGCGAGTCAAAGAATGGCGGGAGCGAGGCTATCCGGGCGTCACGCCCATCACCCGCCAACTCCTGAATCACTGGAACAATCCCGAGCGGGAGCGCAAACTTTTCTTCTGCCAGCGCGAAGCCGCCGAAACCCTTATTTGGCTCATAGAAGCCTCCCCCGCCGAAAAACAAGGCATCCATATCCCAAAAGACAATGGGCTTACCCGCTACGCCTGTAAGATGGCAACGGGCAGCGGCAAAACAGTCGTCATGGGCATGGTCATCGCTTGGCAGGTGCTGAACAAACTTGCCAATCCCCAAGACCGCCGCTTTTCCGATGCCGTGCTTGTGGTCTGCCCGAACCTGACCATCAAAGAACGCCTGCAGGTGCTTCTGCCCTGGAAGCCGAATAACTACTACGAGAAATTCGACCTTGTGCCGCGCGGGATGCTGGAGCGGTTGCAGCAGGGCAGGTTTCAAATCACCAACTGGCATCTCTTCCAGCCCAAAGACGACAGCCGCTCGCGTAGCGTTGTCCAGCGTGGTGTGGAAAGCGACGCTGCTTTCTGTCGCCGCGTGTTGAAAGAGTTGGGCAACAAACAAAACATTCTTGTCATCAACGACGAAGCCCATCACGCCTATCGCCCTGCCCCTTTGCCCGATGAGGTGCGGAAGAGGCTTTCCCCCGAAGAAAAAGAGGAGCTCGAAGAGGCAACCGTCTGGGTCAGCGGTTTGGACAAAATCAATGCAGTACGAGGCATAAACTTCTGCGCAGATTTTTCGGCAACTCCTTTCCACATCAAGGGCAGTGGTTATGACGAAGGCACGCCTTTTCCGTGGATCGTCTCCGATTTTGGGTTGGTGGATGCTATTGAATCGGGCATCGTGAAAATCCCGCGTGTGCCGGTGGACGACGACACGGGCGCACTTATTCCCAAATACTTCCGTCTGTGGGAGCACATCAATCAGCAACTCCCTGCTTCCGAGCGCCAAACGGCGCGTCGCCGTGCCAAGCCTGAATCCGTGCTCCGGGAGGCAGAAGGGGCGCTCGCCACTTTGGCTTCTGAATGGAAGAAAACCTTTGAATCCTTCCAGGAAGCAGGTTCGCCCGTGCCACCGGTCTTGATTGTCGTTTGTGACAATACCGACCTTGCCAAAGTTGTTCACGAGTACATCGCCAAAGGGAATGTGTTGCCCGAGTTGCAGAATCGTGATGGCGAGGAAGTGACCCTACGTATTGACACGAAACTGCTCAAAGAAGCTGAAAGCGCTGTGGAGGGGGAGACCAAGGAGCAAGCTGCCGAGCGCCTACGCAAAACGGTGGACACCGTTGGGAAAACCGAATGGGAAGGCAAGGGCGATCCGCCCGGCAAAAACATTCGGTGCGTGGTCTCGGTGGGGATGCTCAATGAAGGATGGGATGCACAGAATGTGACGCAGATCCTGGGCTTGCGTGCCTTCACCTCGCAACTTTTATGCGAGCAAGTGGTGGGGCGGGGGTTGCGCCGCCTCAACTACGATGATTTCTCCGAACCCGAATATGTTGACGTTTACGGCGTGCCCTTTGAGGTGATTCCCGTCAAGAAGAAGCCCGTTAGCCGAACCGAGGTGCAGAAGGTTTCCACCCTCGTGCGGGCGCTCCCGGAGCGCAAGCATTTGGAAATCACCTTTCCTCGCGTGGAAGGCTATGTCTTTGATGTGCACCAGCGGATTCGGGTGAATTGGGAAGGCGTGCCTTACCTGAAGATCGATCCTTCTATCGAGCCGACGGAAGTGACCGTCAAGCCCGCTGTCGGCTACCGCATCGGACGCCCCGACCGACTTGGTCCCGGCGGTGAGGTACTGCATGACCGCAATCCTTTCCATCGGGAGAAACGGCTTCAAGCCAGCGTCTATGAGATTGCCGCTGAGATCACCCAGCGACTCAAGAGCAAGCGGGAGGAATTTAGCGCGCGGCACATTCTTTTCCCGCAGGTGCTTAACATCGTGTGGGAGTATCTGGAAAAGCGGGTGGTTGTCACGGGCGAGACCCCGCTGGAGGAGGTCGCCCTTCTCAAATACAAACAGCGAATCATTGAGCGTTTGACTGAGGCAATTGAGCCAGACACGGAAGCGGGCGAACCTCCGATCCTGCCTGTGATTGAGCGCTTCCGTCCCATCGGTTCCACATCAGAGGTGCTCTTTCGCACCGTACGACCCTGTGTGGGGACAACCAAAAGCCATATTAGCCATGTTGTGCTGGATGCACCGACCTGGGAGCACTCGGTTGCCTATCAACTGGAACGCATCCCTGAAGTCATTGCTTATGCCAAAAACGACCATCTGGATTTCACCATCCCTTACGAATGGCAGGGTGTTCAACACGAATATCGCCCCGATTACTTGATTCGGTTGCGGACCCCTGAGGGTGGGGAAATCAAGGTGATCTTGGAAGTGAAGGGATTTGAGACCGACCAAGATCGGCAGAAAGAGGCCGCAGCCCATCGCTGGGTGCGGGCTGTAAACCACCACGGCGGATTCGGAACGTGGAGGTTCTGTGTATGCCATGATGTCCGCAATGTCCGGGCAATTCTTCAGCAGGCCCTGAGCAGAGGATAACCCCCTGTGTGGAAGCCAGGCTTAGCGAGCGCGCGTTTGCCCAAGAATCTGCCAGCCTAGGCTCTCTGGGCATCTATATGCTGATGCCTTCTCCCCAACCCTCCCAAAGGACAAGCCAGAGAAAACGATTTTTACCAAGCCGAACTAAAGGAGAAAAGCGCGGGGGTTGGCCAAGAAATCCGAGATAGGGAGGAGAGTACTCTCGCCGGAGCTTAGGTTCTTCAAGGTGACCTGATTTTGGGAGAGCTCGTCTGGGCCGAGGATGAGGGCGTAGCGGGCCCGTCGAGCGGCCACGCTCATGACTTTGCGGAGCGACCGCCCCATATAATCGAGGTCCGCGGCCACTCCCTTCCGCCGAAGATGGGCCAGGAGCTCCAATGCCTTCCTCTTCCCTTCCTCCCCAATTGGGACCACAAACAAGTCCAGATCGGGGTTCTCAGGGTTTAGGGGCGCGCGTTGGGACAAAACCAGCACCAATCGCTCAAATCCCCCGGCGAACCCCACGCCTGGTGTGGGCGGGCCGCCCAAAAGCTCCACGAGATCGTCATAACGTCCTCCGCCCAAAAGAGCATCCTGGGCCCCAAGCTCCCTAGAGCAAAGTTCGAACACGGTCCGCGTGTAGTAATCGAGCCCCCGCACAAGCCGCGCATCGAGCTCATAGGAAAGCCCAAGATCCCGGAGGATGGAAAGGAGCTCCTCGAAGTGTTTGCGGCACTTTTCACAGAGGTAATCCAGGCTCTTTGGGGCCTGGGCGATGGCTCCCTGGCACTGGGCTTCCTTGCAGTCCAGGATGCGCAGGGGATTCTCCTCGAGTCGCCGTTGGCAATCCGGGCAAAGCTCTTCCTTTTTGGTAGAAAAATAGGAGCGCAAAGCCTCCCGATATTGGGGCCGATCCTCCCGGCAGCCGATAGAGTTGAGGCGGAGGAAAAGCCCTTCCCGGGAAAGCCCCACCCGCTCCATGAGGTGCCATGCCAGATCGATGACCTCCGCATCCAGGGCGGGATCCAGCGAGCCCAAGGCCTCCACCCCATATTGGTGGAACTGCCGCTGCCTTCCTTTTTGTGGCTTTTCGTAGCGGAACATGGGCCCGATGTAGTAGAGCTTGGTCAAATCTCCTTTGGCGTAGAGCCCATGCTCGATATAGGCCCGCACCACCGAGGCCGTGGCCTCCGGACGAAGAGCGAGCATCTGCCCCTTTTTGTCGGGGAAGACGTACATCTCTTTGTGCACGATGTCCGTGGCCGTACCCACCCCGCGGGAGAAGAGCTCCGCCAACTCCAAAATGGGCGGCCGGATCTCTTTGTAGCCGTAGAGGGCGAAAAGGCTGCGGATCTCCTCCTCGAGTTTCTGCCAAAGGGTAGCTTCCTCGGGGAGGATATCGCGCATGCCCCGGACGCTTTCCACCCTCATTTTCTGAGCTCCCGTTCGAGGTTGAGGATCTCCACGAGGGCCTCGGCAGCCTGGGCTCCTTTGTTCCCGGCTTTTCCTCCGGCCCGCTCCAGGGCTTGGTCGAAGGTGTCGGCGGTGAGGACCCCGAAGGTCACGGGAACTGGCCCCTCCAAGGCGAGCTTGGCTAGCCCTTTGGCCACCTCGCTGGCGATGTACTCGAAATGCGGAGTTTCTCCCCGCACCACCGCCGCCAGGGCCACCACCCCGTCCACTTTTCCGCTTTCCGCCACAATGCGCACGGCCCTAGGGAGCTCAAACGCGCCGGGAACCCAGAGGACCACCATGTCCTCATCCCGCACGCCCAGCCGCCTGAGCCGATCCTGGGCCCCGGCCAAAAGCTCCCGCGTCACTAGCTCGTTGAATCGGGAGACTACGAGGCCTACCCGCAGCCCCCGGCCATCCAGTCTTCCCTCAAACACCGGCATATTCCCTCCTTACACGCTGCGAAGCTCATGCCCGAGCTTTTCCTTTTTGGCCCGCAAATACCGCTGATTGTAGGGATTCGGCTCAATCTCGATGGGGATGCGTTCCACGATCTCCAGGCCATAGCCGGAGAGGGCGGCAATTTTCTTGGGATTGTTAGTGAGGAGCCGGATCTTTCGCACCCCCAGGTCCACAAGGATTTGTGCGCCGATCCCGTAATCCCGGAGGTCCGGAGGATAACCGAGCCGAAGATTGGCCTCGACGGTATCAAGGCCCTGGTCCTGAAGGTGATAGGCGCAAACTTTGTTGAGAAGTCCGATTCCCCGGCCCTCGTGCTGGCGCATGTAGAG
>JACIVX010000011.1 GCA_014361295.1 Methanomassiliicoccales archaeon
AAGCTTCGGGAGCGCTGGGGCGTAATCTATCCCAAGATCGTGGCCCGCTGGGAGGCCAAGGCTTATGCCCTTTTGGCGTTTCTTCGTCATCCCAAGCCCATTAGGCGGTATCTTTACACCACGAATCAACTGGAACGGTTGGCGAAGGAGGTGAAGCGGCGGATGAAGGTGGTGGAGGTGTTCTGTGGAGAGGAGGCGGTAGAAAAGCTTTTGTACTTGGTTTTGAGTCACTTGAACGAGGCATGGGGGGCGAGGAGACTTCGGGGATTTGCGGAAATCGAGACGGGAAGCTATCATGTTGACCAGACACAATAGACGGGACACTATGGTCATCAGGTCCGCCTTTGTATATCGGCAACCAAGTTTATGAGGAATCGATGACCCTTTCGGTAACACTTTCAACGAGGCAGTTCGCCCCCTTGACATCCTGAGACCGTCGGGGTATTATATATCTTAAGAAGATTTGATTTAGTCAAAAAACTAAAGGAGAGGTTTATGCGTACATTTGCCAATGTCTGTAAAAATGTTGCCTCATATGCACTGCCTTTCCTAGTGTTATTGCTGTTGTGGCAATTGATGGTTGATGTGTTTAAATACCCCAAATTTATACTTCCGTCTCCGGCTGTTGTCATTAACGCCTTGTGTGACATTGCCCGGTGGAAATGGCATACTCACATTGCTGTTACAGCCGCTGAAATGCTGGGCGGTTTCCTGCTCTCGGCCGGAGTGGGTATTATTTTGGGCATGCTAATCGCAGCCTCAAGTTTTGTTTACAAGTTAGTAATGCCATTTCTTGTCTTCTTTAATTCCCTGCCGAAGATTGCTATGGCTCCCCTTTTTATTATATGGCTCGGCTACGGTATAATTCCTAACATGTGGATTTCGTTTTTTATTGCCTTCTTTCCTGTAGTTATAGACACCGCTGCAGGCATCCGCGCAATTGACCCAGAAATGTTGGATTTGGGGCGTCTCTTTAACGCCTCACGTTTAAAGATATTTTTGCATGTTTGCCTACCTAACGCTCTCCCACATATATTTGCAGGATTAAAGGTCGCTTCTACATTTTCTGTGATCGGTGCTATCATTGGCGAATTTATTGCGTCCACAAAAGGACTCGCGGGTATAATTATTCAGGCGCAGACTATGCTAACAACTGAAGCAATCTTTGCTGCATTAATATGGATTTCGGCTTTGGGCCTCGGCTTATTTGGCTTTGTCTCGCTAATGGAGAGAGTGTTTACCCCCTGGGCAGAAGCTTGGAGGACAGCGGGGCGTTAGTTTAAAAGGCTGCAAACTAAAGGAGGTGGCTTTATGAAGTACAGGATTGAAAGGGTATTTGTGGCATGTGTACTTATAATGGCGTGCGTCCCTGGTCTCGCGCTTGAGACGCTTACCGTAAGACTTAACTGGATCCCAAATCAAGCCGATCACACCTTTTATTTCGTTGCTATTGAAAGGGGGTATTATCAAGAAGCAGGGCTCGAAGTAACTGTTGAACGTGGAAGTGGCTCCCTAGACGCAGTTAATCTTGTGGCTGCTCGTAAAATTGACATAGGTGTAGCCGACGTTTCGACTGCGCTAGCAGCACGGGGGGAAGGAGCTCAAGTTGTTATAGTTGCCGTAATATTCCAAGACAGTCCTTTCACATTTTGGACACGAAAGGATACCGGCATCACCACACCGAAGGATTTTGAGGGTCGCACTATTGGCGCTCCCCCAGGGGATTCTCAACGCGTCTTCTTCCCTGTTTTTGCAGCCGTTAATGGAATCGACCCCGAAAAAGTTATATGGGTGAATATGTCTGCAGGGGCAAAGATTCCTGCTTTGGCCGCAGGACAAATTGATATCGAGGGCAACTATTGGGGTACATATCCACTCCATGTTCAGGCTATCGGTAAAGATAACCTGGGATGGTTTCGGTGGCCAGAGTGGGGTGTTAACCCTTACTCCCAGGCTCTAATAGTTCACGAGGACTTTATAAAAGAACGACCTGAGACACTCAGAAAATTTTTGGATGCCACGTTTAGAGGTTGGCGATGGGCGATCTTACACCCTAAAGAAGCTATATTGATGATGCAAAAATATTTCCCCGAAGTAGATGTGGACCTGTTGTTAGAGTGTTGGCCATATTATGAAGATCTGATGGACACGCCGATTACTCGTGAGCACGGACTTGGCTGGATTGACAAAGCCCGAATGGAATATACTATCAAGCTTGTGAACGACATAATGAAGCCAACATCTCCGGTAATTGCTGAACAAGCGTACACGACCGCATTTCTACCTCACTATACATGGCCATATCCCGAAGAATTTCCAGAAGATTATCCGTTTCCTGAGCGTCTTCGCCGTTAATGCTACCCAAAAAGAGGGGGAGAGACTTTTCTCTCCCCCTTTTGTTTAAAGTTCCGCGAGTTTACAGGGGGTCATATGGCAGAACATGAGGAGGCATTTGTGAAGGTTACAGACGTTTATAAAACATACACTACTAGCAAAGGACAATTGCGAGCAATTGAAGGTTTGTCTTGTTCAGTTAACAAAGGAACTTTCATCACAATTGTTGGGCCAAGCGGGTGTGGAAAATCCACGTTTCTAAAGATTCTTGCGGGACTTTTGCCTTACGATGCTGGCGAAGTAATAGTCGACGGGACAGTTGTTCAAAAACCGCTCGGGAAAAAAGTAGGTATGGTGTTCCAAAAACCGTTGTTAATGCCATGGTTACGAGTTATTGACAATGTGCTTTTTCCTTTAACTATTCTCGGCGAAAAAGCAACTAATTACAAAGAGAAAGCCATGGACCTGCTTGAAATGGTGAGAATCAAGGATTTTGCTGATCGATATCCCTTTGAACTCTCAGGCGGCATGCAACAGAGGGTAGCCATATGCAGAGCTCTTATTTATGATCCTGAGCTTTTGCTAATGGATGAACCGTTTGGAGCCCTTGATGCGATGACGCGCGACATTTTGAACCTTGAGTTGCTACGACTTTGGGAGACGAAGCGTAAAACCATTATCTTCGTAACTCACAGCATTCAAGAAGCTGTTTTCTTGGCAGACCAAGTGTTCGTTATGACTAAGCGTCCAGCCAAAATTAAAGAAATAGTTCCGATAGACCTTCCACGCCCTCGCTCTATGGAAGCGAAAGGCCAATCTAAATATGGTGAATATGTAGTGTATGTTTATAAACTTTTACAACATGAATTTAAGGAGGGGAAACATGAATTATAACATTGTGCCACCGGTAAAAAATCTGCGCATAGATTGTTTAACAGTAATGATATATAACACTCCAAAGGAATTAGGCTACGCTGCAGCAACTATGGCTGCGTACCACATTCGCAACTTTCTTTCTTCACAGCCTGAGGTTAACATAATGTTTGCTGCAGCACCATCACAAAATGACTTTTTAGATTGTTTAGTAATGCTACCCGAAATAGATTGGACTCGATGCAATGCCTTTCATCTTGATGAATATCTTGATCTGCCGACCAGTGCACCACAAAAGTTGTGTGCTTATTTGGAAAAACGGGTTTTTACTAAAGTTAAAATTAAACAGATGTATTATATAGATGACGGCATCCTAAACACTCCCGAAGAGATGTGTGCGCGCTATGAAAAACTACTTAATACACACCCTACAGATATAGCTTTCCTTGGGGTCGGCGAGAATGGGCATATAGCATTCAACGATCCACATGTTGCGAATTTCAATGATCCACATAAGGTCAAAGTTGTAACGATCGATGAGGTGTCTCGTAATCAGCAAGTGCGTGATGGGTGCTTTAAACATCTGGAAGAAGTACCTAAAAGAGCCATCACAGTAACTATCCCTGCCATAATGGCAGCTAAAGCCATTATATGTGTAGTTCCGGGCTTAAGAAAGCAAGAGGCCGTCAAGCGTATGTTACTCGGTCCTGTAACACCTGAGTGTCCTGCCTCGATATTGCGTCGTCATCCGAATGCAACCTTGTTCTTAGATATTGATGCAGCAAAACTTATCATCGATGAAATGAAGGTGTGAAAATGGCTGCCAAAATAGGAGTAGGCATTGTTGGAGCTGGTTTTGCTGGACGCCTTCACGCAGAAGCATATCGTCGCTGTCCTTCTGCTATTCTAATCGCGATTGCCAGTCCAAATCCTTTGACGCTAGAAAACTTTCAAGCCCAGTTTAATATTCCTCATGCATATACTAATTACGAGGAACTTCTTAAAAGAAAGGACATAGAATTGGTTAGCATTAGTGTGCCAACTTTTCTACATAAAGATGTTGCCATAGCTGCTATGCAACAGAAAAAACATGTTGTGTGCGAAAAACCCTTAGCCCTTAATAGTGCTCAAGCTGAGGAAATGCTCGCTACGGCAAAAAGGGAGGGTGTTTTGCTTATGTACGCTGAAGATTGGATATTTGCCCCAGCTTTACGCAAAGCTGTCGAAATTTGTTCTGAAGGTGCGATTGGCGACGTCTTAGTTGTGCGCGGAAAGGAGTCCCACAGCGGTTCCCACTCCAAATATGCAAAAAGAATTGATTACTGTGGCGGCGGAGCTCTAATACATTTGGGGATCCACCCTATAGGTTTTGGTTTATATTTCTTCGAAAAGAGGCCTCGCCGTGTTTTAGGAGTTATGACTCCAGGTGGAAATGCAAATCTATTGCACAAAGATATTGAAGGCGAAGATTGGGGTATTGGCGTTATAGAATTTGAAGATGGAAAAATATGTCAAATAGAAGCCAACTATATTACACGAGGCGGCATGGATGATGTCGTAGAGTTTTACGGCACCGAGGGAGTAATCAAGGTAAACCTTACTCAGGGATCGCCTTTACTAGTGTTTAGTCGTGTAGGTTTGAAATACACCGTTGAAAAAGCCGAACTTACAACGGGATGGAGCTTTCCCGCGGTTGATGAATTTCGATCACTAGGCTATCAAGATGAAATTGAGCACTTTGTACAATGTGTACTTAAAGAGAAGGAACCTCAGAGAGGCGTAAGAGGCATTGACGGAATGCGCGCGCTTGAAGTGCTTGAAAAAATTTACGAATCTGCTAAGCATGGCAAAGTAGTGCATATGTAAACGGAGGTGATGAAGATGACCAGTGTAAGGTTTGTAGGCGTAGAATTCAAAAATCCATTTATAGTGGCTTCTAGTCCATTGACTGCAAACATTCAGTTATTACAACTTGCTGAAAAATATGGTGCAGCAGGAGCGAGTGTAAAACTAACTATGCGAAAACCTCCTTTCAAAGGCCAGCTTCGCGCAATAGTCGTTCCAGGTTTAGGAATGATCCATGCTTCTGAAAGACGTCTTGGTTTAGAAGAGGGTTTACGTCTTGTTGCTGAAGCTAAAGAGAAAACGTCTTTAGTTTTGTTTGCTAATATAACTAGTGAAAGCGGTTCTTTAGACGAATGGGTATACCTTGCTCGGCGATTTGCGCAAGCAGGTGCGGATTTTATAGAAGCCAACCTCTGTTGCCCAATGATCGGTCTTGACCAAGCACATGCTGGGATTAATCAGCACAATCTACGCGGCGGTGCAGTGACAGGAGAACATCCGGAACTTGTTTTCAATGTAGCTCGTGCAATATCTTCAGAAGTATCAGTCCCCCTGGTGTGTAAGCTTACACCCACAGTATCCAACTTGGCGGAAGTTGCGCAAGCAGCGATGGAAGGAGGAGCTATAGGGTTGCACGTGTTTGGTGGTCCATCCCTTGTCCTGCCCCCTCTAGACCTCGATCGCGGGGGTATACCTTTATATCCCCTTTTGGATGGGGCATGTTATGGTTTTTTAGCAGGTCCAGCTATTAAATTTGCCTCATATAAACGCGTAGCAGAAGTAAAATCGGCTGTAAAAGCCCCAGTAATTGGTTCTGGAGGAATTATGACATGGCGAGACGCTGTCGAAATGATGATGTGGGGGGCCGATTTAATTTCTGCATGTGCTGCCATTATGATAAACGGTTTTGAAGTAATAACGCATATTGTGAATGGAATAGAACGGTATATGCAAGAAAAACAACTTTCATACTCAGATATAGTCGGCGCGGCGCTAAAATTTTTAAAGCCAACCTTTCAAGTTCAAGTAGTTGAAGGATATGCTGTTGTAGACGAAGCCTTGTGTACCGGGTGTGGCAGATGCGAAAAAATAGGTCATTGTTTAGCAATTTCCGTAACCAATGGGGTTGCGAGGGTAGAAAAAGCGTTGTGTATAGGATGCGGTATATGCCGCTCATTATGCCCGCAGGGTGCTATAAAACTGGTTGAAAAAGCATGAAAAACGATAGCTATGGCAGCTCACACTTTCAATCACAAAGGATGGTAGGAATATTGCTTTCACTTTTTAATGGCCGTGGCGAATGCTTGCATCCAATCCTTGGCCCGGGAACTCGCTTCGTTTGGGATCACTGTAAGCACTGTAGCACCTCACGCCATCGAGATAGAATGGGCGCGGAATGGACTAAAGAACAACGCAGAGTCATTATTTCTCAAATCCCTTTGGGCAGGCTTGGAAAACCCGAAGAAGTTGCTGCTGCTGTCGTGTTCCTGGCTTCTCCTGGCGCATCGTTTATAACCGGCGAAATTTTAGACGTGAATGGAGGATATCTGATGGACTAAGGAGGCTACAATGTCTGGTTTAAAAGATAAGGTAGCCGTAATAACAGGGGGCGGAGGTGTCTTACCTTCAGCTATTGCTGAAGGCTTGGCTAAAGAGGGGGTGATCTGTGTTCTTTTGGATATCGCCGAAGACAAAGCCAAAGCCGCCTTGAATAAAATCCAGGTGGCTGGAGGAAAAGGTCTGGTTATAAAAGCAGACGTACTTTCACGTAGAGATCTTGAGCTGGCCAAAGAAGAAGTTCTTAAAACTTTTGGTCGCGTTGATTTTTTGATTAACGGTGCAGGCGGGAATCATCCGCGTGCTACTACTTCCGCGGAACTCTCTTTCTTTGATCTTCCTGAGGAAGCAGTTCGGTTTGTTTTTGATCTTAACTTTTTTGGCACATTTTTTGCAAGCCAAATATTTGGAAAATTAATGGCGGAGGCGAAGTCAGGGGTCATACTAAACATAGCTTCTATGGCCTCTTTTCGTCCGCTAACCAGAACCCCAGCTTATTGTGCAGCGAAAGCAGCGGTGGCTAACTTTACCCAATGGCTGGCAGTTTATATGGCTCAAGAATATTCCCCTAATATCAGAGTCGTGGCTATAGCTCCTGGGTTTTTCATCACAGACCAGAACCGATACCTTTTAATAGGCGAAAAGGGTGAACTCACGGAGCGAGGCCGTCAAATTATTACTCATACACCAGCGGGCCGCTTTGGGGTACCGGAAGATTTGATTGGGGTAGTGAAGTGGCTTCTCTCACCAGAAGCTGCTTTTGTTACAGGCGCGGTAATTCCTATTGATGGAGGGTTTTCTGCCTTTTCAGGCGTTTAATTAAGCATGGCGAAAATTCTTTATAAGTTCGCGATTGACCAGGCCCTCGGGTAGTAGTCCATTTAAGGCGCGGCCAATATCGCGCGCGATCTTTGTACGGAGTTCAACTTGCGATTCCTCTGAATACCAAGCAACATGTGGAGAAATAAGCACTTGGGGCATTTTGAGAAGAGGATTGTCAAGGCTAGGAGGTTCAGGTTCAGTTACATCTAGACAAGCTCCAGCAAGACGTCCCTCTTTAAGCGCTTGTACTAGGGCGAACTCGTCCACTACCCCTCCTCGGGAAGTGTTGATAAGGCAGGCTGAAGGCTTCATTTTAGCTAGCGTTTCAGCATTTATTAAATGACGCGTACTGTCTGTTAAAGGAACATGAATTGAAAGAAAATCGCTTTGAGTAAGCAAATCTTCAAGATCGACTCTTTTTACTCCTTCATCAGCAAAAACTTTGTCTGGAACGTAAGGATCATGCGCGATCACAACCAATCCAAGCACTTTAGCCTTCCTAGCCACAAGACGAGCGATTTTGCCAAAACCCAAAAGCCCAAGGACTTGGCCTTTTAATCGATGGATCGGTCGTCCTGTCTTCCAATCCCAGACCCCTTGACGAGTTTCCTCAGCATAGTGAACTATGCGTCGCGCCCAAGCAAGCAGCATGGCCAGAGCATGATCGGAAACTTCTTCCTCACAATAAGAGGGCACATTGATCACCGCTATTCCACGAGCAGTGGCAGCTTGAACATCGATGTTGTCCACACCAATTCCATACCGCCCAATGGCTTTACATCGCTGAAGGCTTTGAATCACCGCTTGTGTTATCGGTGCATACTGAGAGATCAGAGCATCAGCGTCTTTTGCCAAAGCTAACACCTCGTCCGGAGTTTTACATTGGCTTGGAATTACTTGGGCATCCCATTCAGCTAGTTCTTTTTCTTCGATGGAAAGATCAGGATAATTGCAATCTGTTACAACTACTTTCCACCTTCTTGCCTTGCTCATAGGCATCCAACAACAATTATACTACGCACTAGTTAATTTGACATAAGCAAAAGGGGGTGTTGAATGCAGAGATTTTCTTTGGCCGGAAAAGTAGCTTTGGTCACGGGCGGTGGACGCGGGTTGGGCCGAGCCATTGCCTTAGCTTTGGCTGAAGCAGGAGCAAAAGTAGCTGTTGTTAGCCGAAGTGGCGAAGGTTTGGCCGAAGTCGTTGACGCGATCGAGCGGCTGGGCTGTCAGGGCCTAGCCCTCACTGGGGACGTGGCTATTCCGTCAGAATGCAAAAGAATTATGCAACACGCTGTCGACCACTTTGGCCGGTTAGATGTGCTCGTAAATGCTGCTGGTGTAAACCGCCGCGTTGCTTCTGTAGAGGTAAGTGAGAGCGACTGGGACTGGATTGTAAATACCAACTTAAAAGGAACATTTTTCATGTGTCAAGCTGCAGGAAAAATCATGATAGCTCAAAAGAAAGGAAGCATAATAAACATTGCTTCTCTTCTCTCGGCCGTAGGAATCCCCACGCTTGCCCCTTATGCGGCTTCAAAGTCTGGTGTTTTAGGAATAACCAGAGTTCTTGCGGCTGAATGGGGACCCTATGGAGTGAGGGTAAACGCTATTGCTCCCGGATACTTCCGCACTCGTATGACGGAAAAACTTTTTGCTGATCCAGCCTGGACAGAAAGACTTATTAGCCAAGTTCCTCTTGGACGTGCCGGGACCCCGGATGATTTGGCCGGAATCGCTGTATTCCTAGCCTCTGAAGCCTCTGCATATCTTACCGGACAGGTGATCTACGTGGACGGCGGTTATATGTGCAGCCGACCAGTCTAGTTTTGAAAAAGACAAAAATATGTTGTCAAAAAGTAAACTTGGCTGTAAAGTTCCTCCTAAAAGGAGGGCTCTGTGAATAGCTATGATGTGGTTGAACAGCTGACACGTGCAGGAGCGTTAGGAATCATTCGGATTCAAACTGCGGAAGATTTGATCAGGATTGCAAAGGCTCTACACGAAGGTGGCCTTCCATGTTTGGAGATCACCATGAACACACCCGGAGCACTCCGCGCTATTGAAGAAGCCCAGGCAAAGCTTCCCGATGTCCTCATGGGCGCAGGAACAGTGCTGGATGCGGCAACCGCCCGCCAGGCCATCTTGGCCGGGGCAAAATTTCTTGTCACTCCTACCGTGAAACTTGACGTCCTGGAGATGGCCCACCGATATGGAGTCCCCGCGATCATCGGTGCCATGACTCCCACGGAGATCCTTACCGCTTGGGAAGCAGGGGCTGCGATGGTGAAGGTGTTTCCTGCGAGTGTCCTCGGCCCGAGATACATCCAAGAGGTGCACGGCCCCCTTCCTCAGATCCCACTCGTTCCCACAGGCGGAATCACCGCGGAGAACGCTGGCGAGTTCATCAAAGCTGGCGCGGCCATGGTTTGTGTGGGGTCCTGGCTTGTGGATAAGAAAGCCGTGGCCGAAGGTCGCTACGAAATCCTCACCCAGAGAGCCCATGCCCTTATGGAAGCGGTAAAGCGAGCGCGTGAGGAGCTCCGCGAAAAATAAAAAGGAGGCGCAGATGCCCTACGATCTTGTAACGTTTGGAGAAACGATGATTCGTCTCTCTCCTCCGAACTTTCAGCGTCTAGAACAGACAAAATCTCTTGATGTGAATGTTGGTGGGGCGGAATTGAACGTGGCCGTGGCTGCCCAACGGTTGGGACTCCGCTGCGCTTACGTCACGCGCCTTACCAACAACCCCTTGGGCCGAATGATTGCCAATAAGGCCCGGGAACAGGGAGTTGACACGTCTCATATCGTTTGGACCGATGGCGATCGCGTTGGCCTCTATTTCGTGGAGTTCGGAGCTAGCCCCCGGGCAAGCTCCGTTCTTTACGATCGCCAAGACTCAGCTATGGCCAAAATCCAGCCCGGGGAAGTGGATTGGGACAAAATCTTTTCGCAAACAAAGGCCTTCCACACTACCGGAATCACCCCAGCCCTCTCCCCCTCCGCGGCAGAAGCTACAAAGGAAGCAGTGAAAAAAGCCAAAGAACATGGAGTTTTCGTTTCCATAGATCTCAACTACCGCGCCCGCCTCTGGAGCCAAGAAGAGGCACGACGAGTCATGACCAAACTCGTCTCTCAGGCAGACGTTCTCATAACCACTGAAGAGGACGCGGAACGGGTGTTCGGGGTGAAAGAAGAATCCTTCGAGAAGGTAGCCGAGCGCCTGAACCAGATGTTCAGGAACCTGAAGGCAGTGGCCATCACGATCCGCGAAACGCCTTCCGTTTGGCGCAACACTTGGACCGCTTTGGCCTATAGCGACGGCCAGATCTTCCGCGCCCCAGTGTTTGACCTGGAAATCGTCGACCGGGTAGGTGCAGGCGACGCCTTTGCCGGTGGCTTCCTCTTCGGTTACCTCACGAAAGATGTGCAGACCGGGCTCAACTACGGCGTGGCTATCTCCGCCCTCAAGCAGACCAACCCCGGCGATTTTGTGTGGGCGACAAAAGAGGAGTGCGA
>JACIVX010000012.1 GCA_014361295.1 Methanomassiliicoccales archaeon
GCAAAACCTGTGCTGAAGAGACTAGCGCGGGAGCTTGAGGTAAATGCTCATCTTGCGGTGCTCTACGAAGACGAGGTTTTGTATTTGGACCGGGAAGAAGCCGCGCCAAGTGTGGTTATCCCCTCGGTAATTGGCCGACGAGTTCCTCCCCATTGTACGGCATTGGGAAAAGTTCTTTTGGCCCACAATCCTGAGGCGCTGGAGAGAATTTTGGCGAAAGGGTCTCTTTCGGCTCTCACCCCGAACACCATCACAAATCCCGAAGTTCTAAAAAGGGAGTTGGAGCGAGTGCGAACCCAGGGGTATGCGGTGGACTGGGAGGAGTTCCACGAGGGCAACATCTGTGTCGCCGCACCGATACACAACTATCGAGGTCGAGTAGTAGCCGCCATTTCCGTGTCGCTGCCTAAAGTCAGACTAGCTCACAACCCCCTCGAACGGTACACCCAAGCGGTGCTAGAAGGTAGCCGCGAGATTTCATCCGCGCTAGGTCACCGGTCTTCTGTTACTGAAAACCTGGCGTCGGCTAAAAAGTCTGCCACATCATCCCCTCCACAGTCTCAGTAAGGCCTGTATTTTTTCAAACAAGGGCGGATAGAGTTGAAGAGCCTTCGTTCTTTCCAGATCGAGCCAACCGAGATCGGAATTTTCCGCAATCTTCGGCCGCAAAGTCAGTACCCAGTGTTCCAGGCACTTCCAGAGCGCCCGAAAAAGAAGTTGTATGTTTTGGGAGACCGTCTTAAATTTGCAGCGTGGCCAATTCTATCCGCATGACTTTAGCGCTCCTTTGCGATCGAGTTTTTTGTTTTTGTCAAAAACGTGTTGACAAAAGAAAAGGCAACTCTTACAATCTTCGTGCAACAAAGGAGGGGCTGTGTGGAACACAGACACTTTGGAGCAGCTTAAGGACTCAGGCGTGATAGGCATCATTCGAGTGACTACTACTCAAGATTTAATACGGATTGCCAAGACATTGTATGAAGGGGGGCTTTCCTGTCTTGAAATCACGATGACGACACCTGGAGCCCTTCGGGCCATTGAAGAGGCACGGGAGGAACTCCCGGACGTGCTCATGGGAGCGGGAACAGTATTGGATGCGGCTACCGCTAGGCAGGCGATCCTCGCCGGGGCCCAGTTTTTGGTGACTCCTACAGTAAAGCCAGATGTGATCGAAACAGCCCATCGATATGGAGTTCTTGTGATCCCTGGGGCGATGACTCCTACGGAGATCCTCACCTGCTGGGAAGCCGGGGCGGACATGGTGAAGGTGTTCCCGGCGGAGGTCCTCGGCCCAGAATTTATCAAAGCTATGCACGGTCCCTTCCCTCAGATCCCTCTTGTTCCCACGGGTGGAATCACCGCTGAAAACGCTGGTGAGTTCATCAAAGCTGGCGCAGCTGTGGTATGCGTAGGATCGTGGCTGGTGGATACAAAGGCGCTAGCCGCAGAAAAAGTCGAAATTCTTCGTGACAAGGCCCGTAAGCTTGTTGCCGTGGTTAAAGAGGCCAGGAACTGCCCAAAACTTTTGCCGTAATTGGAGAAAGAGGTCTGGCATGAAACGTTATCGCTTGATGATTCCAGGACCAGCTCTTTTTACCGTGTACGAAAAATTGCGCAACTCACAGGCTTGGTCGCACGACGGGGTTTAGCTAAGAATTTTCATGAGCCTTGCCAGGCCCTTATTCTTGGTGACGAATGTCCCTTGTTAGACAAGCCCGGAGACGCTTGACGTGTTAGCGGAATAGGGATATGCTTTTTAGCTAACATGATTTTACTAAATAAAAACACGGCAGCGGGGTTTGACGCATGTTATCATGTTATGGACAAATCCCTCACGCACAGCCGTTCGGCTTCATGCCTGCTTTATTCGAAAGGAGGTGGTTAGAACGGTGAGACCAGAAAGTGAAGTCTGCAGTATAACAACAGAGGCAAAAATCGCAACCTAAAAGGAGGTGGTTTTATGCGTTGCTGTTTGTTTGGTGTGTGTCTTTGGCTTTCCGTGGTCTTCCTTTCCGTGGGAACAATGGGGCAGGAACTACGTGCATATGCTGGCACAACACTTAGGGTTCTTCTTAAGGCTGGCTATGAAACTGCAGGGATCGAAAAATTTGTACACATTTTTGAAGAAGCTACAGGCATTAATGTCGAATACGAGGTTTATGATGAACCCACAATGCGGCAGAAATTTATCTTGGATTTCATTAGTGGTACTGGAGCATACGACGTCGTTGCAGTGCAGTATTGGTATTTCCCGGAATATAGCCGCATGGGATGCCTTGAGCCCCTTAATGACCTTGATGTAGGGTTCAATCCGTATGGATTTAAGTGGGAGGCTGTACCGAAAGGTGCGAGGGATCTGTATACCGCTGGTGAAAAAGTATACGCTGTGCCAGTGTCTCTAACTGGAGCAGGAGTGTTGATTTATAGAAAAGACATCTTAGATAAGTGGAATTTGACACCGCCTTCCACAGTTTATGATGTGGTCGCTATAGCAAAGTTTTTAAAAGAGCGAGAACCAGACCTATATCCATTCTGTGGACGAGGTAGCGCTAGCTTCGCATCATTCGGCACTTCGGCTGGTTGGGCCTGGGCATATGGCGCTAGGGTTCTCACTAATGGCACGGTTACAGTTGACACTCCTGAAATGCGCGCAGCTATGGAGGACCTCGTTACCTTAATGCGTGACTATGGACCTCCTGGACAGGCCACAATAGGCTGGGAGGTAATGTCAGAGCTTTATCGGGCTGGTAAAGTAGTAATGACTTTCGACATGGCAGGTTTTCCTAGCGTTTTTGCTGACCCGACGGTGTCGCAAGTCGCCGGAAAAATCGGCGTTTCCTTACTTACCGGACCGGCAGGCAACTATGCGCAATGGCTCTATTCTGAAGGTCTTGCCATAAGTCGTCTCTCTAAAAACAAGGAAGCAGCTCGATTATTTATCCAGTGGAGGGCCTCTCTTGAGACGTGCATGCGCGAATTAGAAGCCGGTATTAGGATTGACTTCCCTAACATGGACGTTTACAAAACGGACCTTTACAAAGAGATCGTCGAGCTTCGCGGGCTTGGCTTTTGGGCGGAGCTTCTCCCCCAAAGCTTAGCACTTACTGATGGCAGATATTGGCCGTTCGTTCCTGAGTTTGTTCAAATCGCTGAGGCTTTCCAAGAAGAAATCTCATTGGCTATTGCTGGTCGGCAGACAGTAGCTGAAGCCCTTCGAAATGCACAAGCAAAGATAGAAAACATCATACGGCGATAAAAAGACCCAGGGGGTAGAGGAGGCTTTCTCCTCTACCCTTTTTTCCACAACCGAACGACAAAGACAGAAAAATGATCGGACAAAAGGGTTGGAGAGCAAGTTTCTGGTTTTTAGCCCCAGTTCTACTTCTGCTTGCACTTTTTGCACTTTACCCAACAATCCACATGATATATACAAGTTTTACTGACCTTCATTTAACTCGCCCACATGAACAGAGATTCAACTTTGGCCGCAATTACATTAACTTGCTTCATGATGGTCGATTTTGGTTGGCAGTCGTCCGTACACTTCTTTTTATTGCAATAGCTGTTCCTCTTTCTATTGTAGTTGGATTTTTAATAGCCTACCTATTTAACACATTGACCTGGGGGAGGAGAGTTTGTAGAATCATTTTTCTTGCCCCTATGGTCACGGCTCCTTCTATTGCTGGGTTAGTTTTTAAATTTATATTTAATTACGACTTTGGCATGATTAATCAAATATTAGTTGAAGTTGGGTTGCCACGTATTGATTTCTTAGGCTCTCCTACAAATGCGTTTTTATCCGTTATCATAGTTGATTTATGGCAGTGGACACCATTCGCAACGTTAGTTCTACTAGCGGGTTTAGAATCACTGCCCCATGAACATTTTGAAGCAGCACTTATTGACGGAGCTTCAACAATACAAGTGCTGTGGCATATTACTCTACCTATGATGAAAAAATATATTTTTATCACTACTATCTTTCGCTTTATTCAATGTATTCGCATCTATGACATTATAAAACTGATGACAGATGGCGGTCCTGGGACTGCTACCGAATTGCTAAATGTGTACATTACAAAGGTTGGTTTTTCCTGGTTTGATCTAGGATATGCCTCTGCGCTAACATTCGTCGCATTAAATCTCGGAGCTTTTCTTGCTATGCTTCTTATCCGGCGCACACAAACTTTTACTGGAGGTGAGGGAATATGAAACATAAACAGTTAATGATTGCAATAATTAAAATATTTTTAACAGTTATAATAATGTTCGTTTTCTTATTGCCTTTATTCTGGCTAATAACATCTTCTTTTAAAACCCCCCGTGATATTTTTTCTCTTAAATTTCGCATTTTATTTGAACCTACCTTTAATAATTATTACATAGTAATCAAAAGTGCTTTTTTATATAAATTATTTAACAGTGCTTTTATAGGTTTAGCTACGGTTATCATTGTGTTGCCTTTTGGATTATTTGCTGCTTATGCTTTTTCGCGATTTAGATTTGCTGCGCAGCATACATTATTTTTTATCTTGCTAACAACGACAATAGCTCCTCCTGTGGCGTTTGCCGTCCCTATCTTTATGCTATTCCGTAGGCTGGGGTTGTTGGATGCGCATCTTAGTCTGATCCTATGTTATGTTTTATTCAATATAGGATTTACAACTTGGGTACTACGGGGCTTTATCGAGGATGTACCACGAGAAATTGAAGAAGCGGCTTTAGTCGATGGGTGTAGTCCGTGGGGTGTGCTTTTTAAAATAACTTTACCTTTAATAAGCAATGGAATAGTAACAACTGGAATACTAGTTTTTATTTTTAGTTGGAACGAGTTTCTTTTTGCTAGTCTGTTGACTCGAACAAAGGCCGCTACGTTTACCACTCATCTTGTCACATATTTTGGTTCGCGTCGTGTCTTATGGGGCGAATTGTGCGCGGCTGCAACTATCGGGGCTCTAGTTCCGATTGCTCTTGCTTTACTCACACGAAAGTATATAATTCGTGGGATGACATTTGGAGCTATAAAGGGGTGATGTTAAATATGGACCGGAGATGCTCAGGGCAGAACGCGCGATGTTGGTGGACACTCACCTTCCCAGAAATCAAGGCTTGTTTAAAAGAGGAGGATCCTATAATTATCCTGCCAATCGGGTCTTGTGAGCAACATGGTGCGCATCTTCCGGTTGGCACAGACACTATGCTTAGCTTTTATTTAGCATGTGCGGCTTCAGCACAATGCAAATATCCTACAATAGTTTTGCCCCCTTTATGGGTAGGATATTCCCCTCATCATATGGGAGCACCCGGAACTCTTACATTAAGTGAAACAACTTTAATATCTGTTATTTATGACATATGCAAAAGCTTAATCGAACATAATGCAAATAGAATTTTATTATTGAATGGCCATGGAGGAAATGAACCCCTCTTAATAATTGCGACCAACAAAATAGCTAGACGCTTCGGCAAATCACCAATTGCAGTTACATATTGGAAATTAATTGCCACCGAAATTGGCCAAATCCGCAAGTCACCACGCGGTGGGATGGGTCATGCTTGCGAATTTGAGACATCATTAGCTTTATATCTTTTTCCTGAGCTAGTCAAACTAACCAGAGCGGTTACATCACTAGAGCCTGGAGATAGATATTTTTCCCCTGATTTGTTCGCAACAAACATTATTCATTATTATGTTGATTATTTAAAACTTTCTTCCTCGGGTGTCATAGGCGATCCCCTTACGGCGTCAGAAGAAGAAGGGCGTCAAGTATTTGTGCTCCTTATTGAAAAGTTATGTGAGCTCATCGAAGATTACGGACGCGGAAATTTAGCGTTGTTGAAGCATTCGGGGCAAAAAGAAGGGGTAAAAAATGAAGGTTGTTGACTTGCGTGCATATCCAATTTGTATTCCACTAAAGGAAACACTTGTGACTTCATACGGGGAAAGGGGATTTGCTGAGTTTGTACTTGTAGAAATAGAAACAGATGAAGGTATCATTGGAGTGGGAGAATCAGCCTCCATCCCGATCTATGACGAAGGAAATCCGGCAGGTGATATGTATATTTTAAAGCATTATTTAAAGCCCTTGCTATTGGGGCAAGATCCAACAAACATTGGTAATGTGCATTTTCTAATGAACAAGCTTGTACGTGGACATAGATTTGTCAAAGCTGCGATTGATATTGCTTTGTACGATATCATGGGTAAATATACTGGCCTTCCCGTATGTCGGCTTTTAGGGAGCGCTGTGAAAAATATACCAGTGATTTGGCTTACAAATCCGGCTCAAGGCTCTAAAGCCATCGAAGAGGCAAGCCGACGAATAAATGAGGGGTTCCGAACAATAAAAGTCAAAGTAGGCAAGAATTGGTGTGAAGAAATTGCGTTCTTACGGGAGTTGAGAAAAGAAATCGGCGAAAACTTCGACCTCAGGCTTGACGCAAATGGAGCATGGCATTGGAGACAGGCCCTTGTTTACATCCGCCAAATGGAAAACCTAAATATCTCTCTTTTAGAACAGCCAGTGCCGGCATGGGATATTGTTGGATTAAAAAGATTAACTAGCAGATCGCCAATTCCAATCGTCGCAGACGAGTGTATATTAACAATATACGACGTACACGAAATAGCAAGACAAAAAGTTGTGGACTACGTCAACATTAAAGTTTGCCGGAGTGGTGGTCTCTACCCTGCATTAAAAATGGCTGCAGTAGCAGAAGCAGCAGGAATAGTACCGCTTGTCGGTAGTATGCTTGAGACCGGCGTTGGTACCATGGCTGGAGCACACTTTGCTGCTTTACTTAATTGCAACACACTACCAGCAGAAGTCATAGGGCCGCTCATTGCCCAAGATGACGTCGTTGTTCCACCAATACAATATGAAGGTGGGAAACTTATTTTGAAGCAAGCTCCCGGATTAGGTATTGAGTTGGACAAGCAAAAAATACAACAATATTTAAAGAAGGAGGTATAAGTATGCCGTATGGATACCGAGGGCGAATTTTACATATCAACTTGGCCTCTGGCGAGACATGGGAAGAAAGGCCAACGGAAGTTTTCTACAGAAAATATGTAGGGGGGCGTTCTCTAGGGCTGTATTATTTGTTAAAATTTCTGCCACCCGGAATCGATCCGCTGTCACCTGAAAATCTACTGGTGTTGGCCACAAGCCCCACTGTAGGCGCCCCTTTTCCCGGAAATGCTCGACATTCTGTAGTCGCAAAGTCCCCTTTGACCTTGGGCTTTGGTGAGTCTGAAGCCGGTGGCTTTTGGGGGCCAGAATTAAAGAAAGCAGGATATGATGCTGTAGTGATTCATGGAGCTGCAAAGCAACCAATCTACGTTGTAATTGATGATGGCGACGTTGAACTACTGAGTGCTCAACATTTATGGGGCAAAGGAACGCAAGAAACAAGAGAATTGTTACAACAACACTACGACAAAGCTCAGGTTTTGTGCATTGGTCCAGCAGGAGAGCATTTAGTTCGATACGCTAGCATCTCGGCTGGGCCGCACGACATGCATGGACGTATGGGACTTGGAGCTGTTATGGGATCAAAGAATTTAAAAGCGATTGTTGTTAGAGGCACAAAAGCAATAAATTTATACGATCCTGAAACCGTCAAGGAATTGGCTAAGTGGTTTGCCCAGCATTTTAAAGCCGATCCCACCAATCGTCTTCTTAACGAGACAGGCACCGCAGGCGCGGTGGAGCTTTATAATGAATTAGGATCATTACCAGCTTTTAACTTTAGGTATGGGACCATCGAGGGAGCTGAAAAATTGTCTGGCTACACTTGGAGGAGCAAAGGGCTCATTATTGGCGCGCATTCCTGTTTTGCTTGCCCCGTGGCTTGTAGGAAAACTGTTCGGTTTGAATCTCCGTTCGAAAAAGATCGATGGATTACCTCTCACTCAGCTGAGTACGAAAGTCTAGCCGCACTGGGAAGTAACTGCGGAATAACCGAAGAGAGGGAACTTTTAGCGTTAACTGCTTTGTGTGATGATCTGGGGTTAGATACTATATCAACAGGTGATGTAATTGCTTTTCTAATGGAATGTGTAGAGCGAAAATTGCTGAAAGGAAAAATGTGGGAAGAGTTGCAAAAAGCTAAACTAACTTTTGGAAACGCTTCTGCGGCGCATTGGCTCATCAAAAAGATAGCCTACAGAGAAGGCGTTGGGCGTTTAGCAGCGGAGGGAGTAAAAAAGCTATGCGAGATGATCGGCTCTGCGGCGAAATCTTTTGCTATGCACGTCAAAGGTGAGGAAATTGCGTTGCAGGAGCCCCGCGGACAAAAAATCGGCGCTGCGCTAGGATACGCAGTAGCTCCACACGGTGGAGATCATATACAAATGGAGCATGATTACACTTTCGCTACCGAAAGCCCATTCTTACAAAGCATGGAGCCTTTTGGAATCATTGAACCTATACCACCGATGGACTTGGGGCCTAAGAAAGTTCGGCTATTTGTAATGAACCAAATTCTTTGGTCTTTATATAATGTTTTTGACATATGTATTTTTGTAGGGCCTCCAGGACATACGTATCGCCCAGACCATTTGTTAACCATTATTCGCGCGGTTACCGGATGGAAAACAAGCTGGGTAGAGCTTTTTGATATAGGCCGAAGAAGTCTTACAATGGCACGCTGCTTCAATTTGCGGGAAGGGTTTTCCGCAAAAGACGACTGGCTTCCAGACAGATTTTTTGAGCCGTTAAAAGGTGGCGCTTCTGCTGGAAACAGTGTGCCCAGAAAAGAATTGAAGCGAGCTGTAAAAATATATTATTCATTGATGGGATGGAATCCTATTAACGGAGTCCCTACTGAAGCTACTTTATATTATTTGGATCTAGATTGGCTTTTAGATGATCCCAAAATCCGAGATCTCGTAACCAGGAGGTGAATGATGGGTATGCAGTGTGACACTATTGAAAACAAATTAAAATTTTTGGGGTTTGAATTGCCCGAAGTCCCTGTTCCAGTGGCTGAATACCTGCCTGCTAAAAAAGTGGGGGAGTTGGTATATTGCTCAGGACAAGGTCCAATTCGTAACGGAAGACCAGTGTATATAGGCCGCGTAGGGGCGGAGGTTTCTCTCACAGAAGCCTATAAGGCTGCTCAACTATGTGTTTTGAATTGTCTAGCCGCAGTCAAAGCTGTGATAGGCTCGTTGGACGCCATCGAGGAAATTGTTCAAGTGCGTGGATTCGTTAATAGTGCGCCGGGTTTTTATGATCAGCCCAAAGTAATAGACGGAGCGTCTCAGCTTTTGGTAAAACTGTTCGGCAACCGTGGACAGCATGCACGTGTAGCTGTAGGTACCTTTGCTCTCCCCATGAATATTCCTGTGGAAATTGAAATGGTAGTCCGTGTGCGGGTATAAAAAGCTAGTCTTGAGATAAAGTGTTGAGAAAAAATTGTTTAGAAATATGACATACAGTTTTTGTGTCTGGAGACAGCTATGAATATTATGTTAAAAAAATTTCTAATAATAGCGGGTACTTTTGCAAAGATCCTAATTACTTACCAAACTATTTTGGCAATCTCTGTGAATTTTGCTACCTCTATAATAAAGCCAATAGACAATGGGGTGCCGCTATGGAGCATCTGTGATCGTCTATGCTATGCCCCCAAGGGAGATCCTCATTGCTTGGAAAGCGGGAGCTGCAATGCTGACAGTTCTCCATGCAAGCCCATCAAGCTCGAAAATATGTCTCGAAAAATCCATGGCCCCCTCCCCCAAATCCCTCTCGTTCCCACAGGTGGGATCACCGCGGAGAACGCTGGCGAGTTCATCAAAGCTGGTGCGGCCCTGGTTTGCGTGGGGTCTTGGCTTGTGGATAAGAAAGCCGTGGCCGAAGGTCGCTACGAAATCCTCACCCAGCGAGCCCACGCCCTTATGGAAGCGGTAAAGCGAGCGCGTGAGAAGCTCCGCGAAAAATAAAAAGGAGGCGCAGATGCCTTACGATCTTGTAACGTTTGGAGAAGCGATGATTCGTCTCTCTCCTCCGGACTTTCAGCGTCTAGAACAGACAAAATCTCTCGATGTAAATGTTGGTGGGGCGGAATTGAACGTGGCCGTGGCTGCCCAACGGTTGGGACTGCGCTGCGCTTACGTCACGCGCCTTACCAACAACCCCTTGGGCCGAATGATTGCCAATAAGGCCCGGGAACAGGGAGTTGACACGTCTCATATCGTTTGGACCGATGGCGATCGCGTTGGCCTCTATTTCGTGGAGTTTGGAGCTAGCCCCCGGGCAAGCTCCGTTCTTTACGATCGCCGAGACTCAGCTATGGCTAAAATCCAGCCCGGGGAAGTGGATTGGGACAAAATCTTTTCGCAAACAAAGGCCTTCCACACTACCGGAATCACCCCAGCCCTCTCCCCCTCCGCGGCAGAAGCTACAAAGGAAGCAGTGAAAAAAGCCAAAGAACATGGAGTTTTCGTTTCCATCGATCTCAACTACCGTGCCCGCCTCTGGAGCCAAGAAGAGGCACGACGAGTCATGACTGAACTAGTTTCTCAGGCAGACATCCTCATCACCACTGAAGAGGACGCGGAACGGGTGTTCGGGGTGAAAGAAGAATCCTTCGAGAAGGTAGCCGAGCGCCTGAACCAGATGTTCAGGAACCTGAAGGCAGTGGCCATCACGATCCGCGAAACGCCTTCCGTTTGGCGCAACACTTGGACCGCTTTGGCCTATAGCGACGGCCAGATCTTCCGCGCCCCAGTGTTTGACCTGGAAATCGTCGACCGGGTAGGTGCAGGCGACGCCTTTGCCGGTGGCTTCCTCTTCGGTTACCTCACGAAAGATGTGCAGACCGGGCTCAACTACGGCGTGGCTATCTCCGCCCTCAAGCAGACCAACCCCGGCGATTTTGTGTGGGCGACAAAAGAGGAGTGCGA
>JACIVX010000013.1 GCA_014361295.1 Methanomassiliicoccales archaeon
TTGCGAGCCTAGCCCCGCGCTTTCCCGGAGCCATGGAGAAAGCCGTGGACTATAAAGGCGATCTCGAGGAGTTTCGACGGTCGCTGCGCGCCCATGCCGCTATCGCCCGTGCTTTCGGCCCATACAGGATAAGTCTCCATTCAGGATCGGATAAATGGAGTCTTTATCCCATTTTGGCCGAGGAAACCGAAGGTTTTTGGCATGTGAAGACGGCGGGCACCAGTTATCTCATCGCCCTCGAAGTTTTGGCACGCGTTTCTCCTGCACTGTTTCGTGAGATTTTAGTTCTTGCTTTCGAACGATATCCTGCGGATCGCCAAAGCTATCATGTCAGCGCTGATCTTCACAGCCTGCCAGACTTTCAATCGCTGAAGGATTCGGATCTTTCTGAGCTCTTTAAAGACCCGAGAATTCGCCAAATTTTGCACGTGACATTCGGTTCGGTTTTACAGAAGTACGGTACGGATCTCAAATGCGAGCTTTTGGCCCATGAAGCAGAATACCATGAAGGGTTGGCCCAGCATTTAGGGCGCCACTTGCAAGCATTAGGAGTCACGCGCAATCGGTCAGGATAGCCCTTAGGGACAAATGTCCTCTTGACAAAGAGCTGTATATGATGTATTTTATTTTTGATGGAAGTAAAGACTTTAGCTGAGCGGGTGTATGATTACTTGCGAGATCGTATCACGAGTCTTGATTCAAAACCTGGGGAAAGGATTGACATTAAGAAAATTTCTCAAGAACTTTCAATAAGTCAAACTCCAATTCGTGAAGCTCTACACAAACTTGCTGAGCAAGGGCTTGTGGAAGTGAGGCCGTACGTAGGGTATTTCGTGACACAGCTTAGTCAGCGAGACATTCAGGAACTATTTGACCTTCGGAAATCATTGGAGATTTTGGCATTGCAATATGTTTGTCAAAATGCTAGCCACAAAGAAAAGGCTCAGGAACTTTTGGAAAGACTTAATGATCTTGAACAACACGGGTTCCCAGTTGAAGAAACACAAAAGTTTGACGAAGATTTTCATCTTGAATTCTTAATAAAAGGTGCTGGAAATAAATGGTTGCAAAAGTTTGCTAATGGGGTGATGGATCTTATCAAGCTAACAACACGACTTTCTCTGAATCCAAAGGCTGCGTGTATAGAACACCGTGAGATTTTATTGGCTATTAATCAAAATAATGTTAGGAAAGCTGTTGTAGCTTTACAGGCCCATCTTGAACGGGCAAAGCGTGATGCTTTAACAAAAAGGGGGTGAGAGTCGGGAGTAAACGATGAATATTAGCTGGAGAGCAAGGATTAAAAAAAGGGGAAAATGAACGAGAAAAAGAAAAATGAATGAGAAAAAGGAGGGGAAGATGTTGAAAAAATGGTTGGTTTTTGGAGTTCTTCTTGTCGGTATTGGTGCTGTTGTGGCGGCAGAAGAAAAGCCGTATGCTGGGACAAAAATTGTTGTGCTATCAGCTAGTGATGGAGCCCCTGCAGAAAGGATAATCAGTCCATGGATACCTGTATTTGAAGAGAGGACAGGTATAAAAGTTGAATTTGTCGAGCTTGGATTGGATGCACTACATACGAAGCTCGTTACGCTTTTCGCAACCAGAAGCCCTGAAGTGGATGTTGTATGGACTTATGCAGCTTGGACTGCGGAATTTGCCGCGGCTGGATACTTAGAAGACATCACTGACTGGATCGACGACGAAACAAAATCAGATCTGACCGGAGCTATGGTGGCTGTTACTTACCGCGGTCGGTTATATGGCTTACCAAAATTTGGCAGCATGCGCTTTTTCTATTGGAATAAGCTCATATTTGAGCAAGCAGGTTTGGATCCCAACACCCCCCCTAGCACGTGGGATGAATTTGTACGAATTGCACAATTAACTACTAAAGATACCGATGGTGACGGAGTAATAGATCAGTATGGGTTCCTACCTACAGGTTTAGCAGAAGGCGAAAACGCTGTTATGGACTTTCAATTGTTATACTTACTTTGCGGGGGAGGAAAGTTGTTTGACGAAAACGACCAGCCACTTTTTGATAATGAGATCGGAGTAGAAGCCCTAAAAAAGTATGTTGCACTCTATGATGCTGGTGTAATTGATCCTGCAGCCTGGACTATTCGTAGTGGGTCAGATCGTCGTGCAAGGTGGATGCTGGGTAACGTGGCAATGGTTTTTGAATGGCCAGCTCTTTGGAAACTAGCGAATGATCCAGCTCGTTCAAAGGTAGCAGGGCATGTAGGAATTGGTTTGTTGCCAGCTATAAAAACTACTGCATCCCTAGATGGATCTGAAGGATATGCTATTAGTGTGTTTTCACGTAACAAAGCCGCTGCCTTTGAATTCCTCAAATTTGTTGCAAGCCCTGAAGTTCAACGAGACATTGCGCTGCGTGTAGGATGGTTACCAGTGCGTCAAAGCGTGTACAGTGATCCTGCAATCAGGACACATCCAACCTTATCTGAAATGTTCCGAGTCGCTGAAGAGTTCTTTGCAGGGGGTTATCCAATCGACAGATTTGCTGCCCCGTATGCGCAAGAAGTTATAAATGAAGCACTATGGCCTGCCATTGTTAAGGCTGTAAAACATGAAATGACCCCTGAAGAGGCTTTGAAATGGGCTGCTGATAAAGCACGGGATATCGTTCAAAAATATCGTTAACTTATACTAATATAATGGTGTGCGCAGGGGTATTACATAAGTACCTCTGCGCACACCATTTGATGAAATTGATGAAATTGATGAAAATGAAAAGGATAACAAGCAAGGCCAGGGAACAAATTGCACTAATTGCCTTTTTGTTGCCAAGCTTGCTCATTTTGTTAGTTATGGGAGGGTTCCCGTTTGTTTATTCATTGTATCTGAGTTTAACACAAACTGTCCTTTCGAAGCCGCCACCGTATCCATTTATTGGTTTACAAAATTACTGGGCACTGTTTCAAGACAAAGTTTTTGTAAATAGTCTTTGGAAAACTGCCTATTTTAGTAGTTTGATGGTTATAGGAATACTTATGTTCGGTCTTTCCATAGCCTTGCTTCTAAATTGCCCGTTTCGCGGAAAATCTGCTATTCTTGCATTATTACTCTTGCCTTGGGCAGTGCCAAAGGTTGTTAATGGGCTAATTTGGAAGTGGATTCTCGATGGTAATTACGGAATATTTAATGCAATATTACAGAAACTAGGCATAATTAGCGAATACAAGTTTTGGTTCATGGAAAGCCCACTGCTTGGACTCGCTATGTTTGCAGTAGTATCTATTTGGAAAGAGTCATCGTTTGTGGCAGTGGTTATATTAGCTGCGCTACAAACTGTGCCAAAAGAGTTATATGAAGCAGCTGCCATAGACGGTGCAAATTGGTTAGGACGGTTTTGGCATGTAACCATTCCTAATATACGTTCAGCATTGCTAATTGTACTTATTTTAAGTACATCTTGGGCCGTAAAAACCTTTGACCTGGTTGCAGTGTTAACTGGTGGAGGGCCGGGAGACCAGACAATGTTGACGTATTATTATGCATATCTTTTAAGTTTTGATTATTTGGATTATGGAAAAGGAGCAGCCGCGGCCTATGTTGTTTCATTCATCTTGTGTATAATGGCAGTTTTGTATTACAAGTTATTAAAAGGGGCAAAAGAATGATGAGAACCATAATTGTAAAGCAGTATTACTGGTATCGGATCCGTAAAGTAGGGTGGCAATGTATGATTTATTTAGGTGTGAGTGTGCTATGTATGTGGATCTTGGCTCCACTAGTATGGACAGCTTTGACAAGCGTTCAGTCATATGCTAATTTGACAAGTGTTCCACCTAAAATTAGTTTTCGGGAATTTGAAGTATATTATTATCGATGGCTTTTTACAGATGAATTATTTCGTCGTGCTATAATTCAAAGTGTATTATGTGTTACATGTGCAACATTTTTTGCAACTATTCTTGCTGCAATGGGTGCTTACATAATAGGCGTTTATCGCATTCGAATGCGCACATTGTTTTTATTTAGTTTGCTTTTTATTCAATTAATACCTGCTTTGGCCTTGTTAATACCTTTGTTCATATTATTAAAAATGTTAAATCTTGTTGATACATTTTGGGGGCTTGTTCTAACGTTTTTGTTATTTCAAACCCCTGTAGCGATATGGATTTTGCGAGGTTTTTTTGAAGCGATTCCACACGATATTTTTGATGCCGCAAAGATCGACGGATGCAGCAGATTGGTTATGTTTCGAAAAATTGCATGGCCATTAGCTAGACCTGGAATTACGGCTACAGCTTTATACACGTTCATAACGGGGTGGGGGGATCTTTTGATCCCGCTTACAGTAGGGATTTATCGGTGGCAGCTATTAACAGTGTATGCGTCGGCATTTGGAGGCCTCTACCAAATCGATTATGGTGGTGCAACCGCGGTTGCAACGCTGACAGCAGTTCCTACAATTGTTCTCGCCGTAGTCTTTCATAGGAAACTTTTGCAAGGGCTGACCGCAGGTGCCATCAAGGGGTGAGCAATAAGAAAGGGGTAAAAATGGCAGCAAAAAATGGTGTTATAGGAGTAGGGGTCATCGGGCTTGGTATAATGGGGCAGCTTCATGCTCGAATTTATCAAGAAATGCAGGATACACAGCTAGTAGGGGTGATGGACTCTGACGTTGCTAAGTGCAAAACTGTAGCTAATGAGCTAGGAACCAAGGCGTTCTGCACACTTGATGAGATGCTCTCCGACCCATCTATAAAAGCTATAAGCGTAGCAACACCAGATCATGTGCACTACCAGATTGTAATGGCGTGTTTACAAGCTCAAAAGCATGTTTTGGTGGAAAAACCGCTAGCCACTAATTTGGAAGAAGCACGAAAAATGGTCGAAATGGCTAAAAAAACTGGTTGTATACTAATGGTTAATTATAACAATAGATGGGGGTTACTTTATCAAATCACTAAAAAGTTAATCGACGACGGAAAAATCGGGGAAATAATGTGTGCGTACGCCAGAAAATACAATAACATTACTGTTCCAACACGCATGTTAAAATGGGCATCTTATACATCATGTGTACATTTTCTTGCTACTCATGACATTGATATGGTTTTATGGTTTTTAAACTATCCTAAGCCCATAGAAGTTTATGCCATTGGTTGTGAAAAAGTGCTAAGGCAACAAGGAATACACGGGCCTGATTTGGTTCACGCTATGGTTCGTTTTGATAACGGTGCTTTTGCAACCTTCGAGTGTGGATGGATTTATCCGCCTTCATATCCCACACCAACAGAAGCGTATATGCACATAATAGGGGCAAAAGGAGTAATTCATATTGAGCGAAGAGAAGAAAATATATTTGTTTCTACGTATGAAGGCGTCCAATTTCCGCGAACTTGTCTAGGAGGTGAAGTTGATGGCCGATACCAAGGAGCGCTACGCTCAGCTCTTGAGCACTTTATTCGGGCGGTAAAGAGTGGTCACCAGCCTGAAACGTGTGGCGAGAGAGCTTTGATAGCTGTCGAAATAGCAACCGCGATTCACAGATCTCTAGAAGACAAACGGCCAGTTAGCTTACCCGTTTAATTAAAGGGGTTTGGATGGTGCGCGTAGGGCTAAAGCGTGTAAATATTACGCCTCCTATAGGGACACCGCTCGGCGGCTATATTGCTAGAAAGGGGGTGTCGCAGGGAATACACGATGACCTTTACGCCAATGCGCTGGTATTGGAGTCCAGGGAGGTAGCTCTAGCCCTGGTAACATCGGATTTGATAGGCTTGCCTCAAGAGTTGGTGCATAAAATCAGGCTTAACGTGCAAAAGTTAACAGGAATACCATCAAATCATGTATTGGTTGCGGCTACTCACACCCATTCCGGCCCTGATATCCTGATGGGTTACCAGGGAATGGCTCCTGAAGCTTACGTAGAAGTGTTGATGGCTACAATCGTTGGTAGCGTCTACGCGGCCTGGCGTAACTTACATCCAGGTGAAATAGGAGTAGGACAGGGCTGGATCGAAGGGATCGGGAAAAACCGGCGGACTCCAACCGGTACCCCGGTAGACCCACGGGTAGGAGTTTTGACAATAAACATTAATAAAAAGCTTCATGGAATATTAATAAATTATACGTGCCATCCGGTAGTTCTTGGGCCTGATAATTTGTTTATAACTGCTGACTATCCTGGCTATACAGTAAGGGTGATAGAACGCGCTCTCGAGGGAGTAATGGCTATGTTTACCAATGGGGCGGCCGGTGACATTAACACAGGCCACTCTGCTGAACATAGTGCGCTTGGGGAACGTATAGCTGGCCGAACGTTTGATCGTGCTGAAAAACTGGGTACAATGCTGGCCGGCGAAGTTTTGAAAGTGCTTGGAATGATCGAGCCTAATTCAAATATTGCTGTCGCCGTAAGGACTAGAGAAATATCTCTTCCGCTGAAGCCATTGCCCTCGTTAGAAGAGGCAGAAGCCTTTGCAAAGCAGAAAGAGCAGACTTTAAACGAGTTGCTAAGGAGAAAAGGACCATCAGAGCTAATAACAAAAGCCAGGGTAGAAAAACTTTATGCTGATCTTTTGCTAGAACGAGTTCGCAAAAGAAGCCAACATCCACATGAAACGTTTAAATATGTAGAGCTTCAAGCTGTCAGAATTGGGGATTGTGCATTACTGGCGTTTCCAGGCGAACTTTTTGTTGAGATTGGTTTAGAGATAAAGACAAAGTCACCTTTTAAATATACATTTATCATAGGCTATGCAAACGGATATGTAGGCTACGTTCCCACTAAACAAGCGTTTACAGAAGGTGGCTATGAAGTAGTCGCAACTGATTTTGCTCCTGAAGCTCATGAAATTATTGTTGAAGAGTCATTGGAGTTACTAAATGCGCTTACGTAAAATGTGTTAAAAAGGAGGAGCAATGAGCTTGGAAGTCAAACCAATTGTGAAAATAAAAATAGACAATTTAGTGGTCGAGGTGTACAGAAGTCGAGAGGAAATGGGAAAAGCTGCGGCTGCGTTCACAGCCGCTGTTGTTCAAAAGTTGTTAACCAAAAAGCAGCAAATCAATATGGCATTTGCTGCTGCTCCTTCCCAAAATGAATTCTTAGACTGCTTAGTCACAATGTCAAGCATAAAATGGGAATTTATCCGCGCTTTCCATCTTGATGAATATCTAGGACTGCCTTTTGAAGCGCCGCAACGCTTGTCACAGTATCTTCGTAAAAAACTATTTGATCGAGTACCATTTATGGAAGTGCATTATATTGTGCCTGAGAGTAAAGCAACGCCAGAGGAGATATGTGCTCGTTACCGGGAGCTCTTGGACCGATATCCATTACATATTGCGTGTATCGGTATAGGAGAGAACGGCCATATTGCCTTTAATGACCCACCAGTGGCAGACTTCTGTGACCCATGCAAAGTCAAGGTAGTCCGTTTGGATGAAACTTGCCGTCGCCAACAGGTCAATGACGGATGCTTTGCCACCTTGGACAAAGTTCCTACACACGCTATTACCCTTACGATTCCCGCTATAATGGAAGCTAAAACAATTGTATGTGTAGTGCCGGGGAGGCGAAAACGTGAAGCCATTAAAAGAGCCCTGGAAGGGCCGATTACTACGGAGTGCCCTGCAAGTATTTTGCGTACACATCAACATGCTACCTTGTTCCTTGATAGCGAGAGTGCTTCTTTAATCCTTGGGAGGTGATCGCCGATGTCCAAATATACGGAAATTTATAAAGATACAGTGATTAGCCTCCTTCAAGAAATCGAGGAACAAGAGCAAGAAGCTATAAACCGAGCGGCTGATTTAATGGCTGAAACGATCAAGAAAGACCAACTAATTCATGTTATTGGCCCCGGGGGACACTCCAACATAGGAGCTTATGAAATGTTTTATCGAGCTGGCGGATTGGTCCCTGTAAACGCAATCCTTGATCCGGGAACCTTGTTAAGCATGGGAGCAAGACGTTCTACTATAATCGAGCGCACCCCTGAATATGGCCGAGCCGTCTTGGAGGCTTTTGATGTTGATGACGGTGTTTTGATAATTGTGAACGCCTACGGAATCAACGCGATGTGCATAGATGTAGCGCTTGAAGCGCGGAGACGTGGTGTGCCCACCATAGGGATAACCAGCCGAGCCTTTGCTGAAAAAGTCCCTCCAGACCATCCAGCTCGACATCCTTCAAAGAAGAATTTGTTCGAGGTTGTAGATGTGCACGTAGATTGTCATATGCCTTTCGGAGACGCTGTGGTATCGATCGAAGGACTTCAGCAAAAAGTAGCTCCTGTATCCACATTGGTTAATTGCTTTACCTTAAATCTTCTTGTCATCAGAACGGTAGAGAAATTACTTGCGCAAGGGATTATACCTCCTGTGTGGGTTAGTGCTAACGTTCCGGGAGGCGATGAGGCAAACAAAAATTACATTGAAAAATACAAAGGGCGCATTCGCTTGTTGTAAGTCGCGAATCAAAAACTTGGGCTGACTTTCGCGGGAAAGAATGTTTTTAAGTCGAGAAGGAGGCGACAATGGCTTTTTGTCTGTCAGGAGGCACCGTTTTTACCCCACTACGGACCCTCAGCCCAGGCATTGTAGTTGTAGAAAAGGACCGCATTGTTGCGGTTGACGACGAGACCTTAAAAGTTGAAAGTGGCTTTTGTGAAATTGACGTTAGTGGATTATATATTTCTCCAGGGTTTATCGACATCCATGTACACGGCGGTGGAGGTTATGACGTAATGGACAGTTCTTTGGACGCTCTCGAGGCGATTGCCCAAACACACGCTCGTGGTGGTACCACGACTTGGTTAGCAACGACGCTTACGGCTCCAATTGACCAGATTTGCGATGCTCTCGAAACTATCCAAAAAGCTATGGAAGCCTCTGTTTGTGGGGCTAAATTACTTGGCGCGCATCTTGAAGGACCCTATTTACACCCTGAACAAGCTGGCGCTCAAAACACTGCGTATCTTAAACATCCAGATCCGGCTGAATACAAGGAGCTACTAGACAATTTCCCGTGTATTAAACGAGTGTCGGCTGCCCCGGAACTTCCGGGCGGGTTAGAACTTGGTCTGGAGTTGCGGCGACGAGGCATTTTGGCCTCTATAGGTCACAGTAATGCTACATACCAACAGATTTTAAAAGCAGTGGAAGCGGGCTTTTCACATGTGACGCATCTTTATTCTGGAATGTCCAGTGTGCGCCGAATAAATGCTTACCGTTTTGCTGGAGTGTTGGAAGCGACGCTCCTTTTAGATAGCCTGACTACAGAAATAATCGCTGATGGACACCACCTGCCACCTAGCTTGATGCGTTTAGTTTTGAAAACAAAAGGGACGGAACGTGTCTGTCTTGTGACAGACGCCATGGCTGCTGCTGGATTAGGGCCTGGAAGATACAAACTGGGAGGTTTGGATGTGGTGGTTGAGGATGACGTGCCCGATGAGTATGAAGTTCGTCTTGAAAAAGGGAATTACGTAGCTAAACTTGCCGACCGCAGTGCCTTTGCCGGCAGTGCAGCTATGATGAACATGTTGGTACGGAACATGGTTCATCTTGTCGGGTTACCACTAATTGAAGCCGTGAAGATGGCGACTTGGACACCAGCGCGGATTTTGGGCATTGGTCATGAGAGAGGGCTTCTTGCACCAGGAATGAAAGCAGATCTTGTTGTGTTTGACGAGGAGTTCAATGTGCGGATAACAATTGTGGAAGGAAAAATCGTTTATAAAAAAGGTGGCGATGCTCTATGATGCAAGAGCTCTATGGTAAGGTGGCAGTCATCACCGGGGGTGGAGGTGTTCTTCCCTCGGCCATCGCCGAGGGGTTGGCTAAGGATGGGGTGCGTTGCGTGCTTTTGGATTTGGCCGAGGAGAAGGCACAGGCGGCGCTTGAGCGCGTTCGCCAAGCAGGCTCGGATGGTTTAGCCCTTAAAGCCGACGTGCTTTCCCGTGCGGATTTGGAAAAGGCTGCGGAGCAAACTTTGCGGAGCTTCGGTCGAGTGGATTTTCTCATCAACGGTGCCGGAGGTAATCATCCGCGGGCCACCACGTCCAAGGAGATCCCATTCTTTGATCTCCCTGAGGACGCGGTGCGGTTTGTGTTCGACCTTAACTTCATGGGAACTTTTTTGGCCTGCCAAGTGTTCGGAAAGATCATGGCTGAACAAAAAGAAGGGGTGATCCTGAACATCGCTTCTATGAATGCTATTCGGCCTCTTACCCGTATTCCCGCGTACTCCGCAGCCAAAGCGGCCGTGGCCAACTTCACCCAGTGGTTGGCCGTTCATATGGCCCAAGAGTATTCCCCAAAAATCCGCGTTGTGGCCATTGCTCCGGGTTTCTTCCTCACCGAACAGAACCGCTACCTCCTTCTTGATGA
>JACIVX010000014.1 GCA_014361295.1 Methanomassiliicoccales archaeon
ATTCTAATATACTTGTTGAGTCCTAGCTTGTAGAAATGGGATCTTATGAAGATTAACTGGTCATCGTTGTCTAGGATGTCGAAGCCAGCGCCAAGATCATGATATTCACTGTATTCGCGCAGGATCCTATTGCAGAATGAATGGATGGTGGAAACTTGCATCCTCTCAACGTCTAAACCCACACATTTTCTTAAACGATTTTTAAGTTCCTCGGCAGCTTTCTCAGTGAATGTTATGACAAGTATGCTCCCTGGGTCCACATTCTCCTTTTTTATAAGATAGGCCACTTTCTCGATGATTACACGGGTTTTACCCGTCCCTGGCCCGGCAACTATAAGCAGCGGACCTTCATCGTATTTAACGGCCTCTTTTTGGGTTTCTGTACATTCCTCCTGGGCATCGCATAATGATCTGGTCATCCTAAAATTTTTATTCTTTTTTTGTTTTTTCGCTTAATTTGATGTTAAGTTGTTCAAATGTTTCTTTTATGCGTTCATATTCTTCTTCTGGTATTTTACCATCTTCTACTTTTATTGAAATTTTTATGTTTGATTTGAGTTTATTGAAGAATTCTAGTAGGTGCCTTTTTATGTTTAATATGTAGTTTATGTCATCTAGTTCGACTTCGAAGTCCCATTGTATTTTGGTTATATTACCTTCTTCTATGATGGGTTTTTTGATGATTTCGCCTTCGATGAACTGTGGGGTGCTTGTTTCTGTGAATTTTCCGTCTTCTTGTATGCCAATTATGAGTTTTTTGTATTTTATGCCTTTTTGGATTGCTTTTGTGAGGGCTTCCTCCACCTCTTCTAGTTTATTTTCTTTGGCGTATTCGTTTAGTAGTTTTTTTGTGTGGATGTGTTCTTTTTCTTTTAGGTGTTGGAGGATTTCATTGAGGCTTATAACTAGTTTTTCTGGTTCTTTGATGATCTCGCCTTCGATGAGCTGTGGAGTTTCTGTTTCTGTGAATTTTCCGTCTTCTTCTATGCCTAAGATTATGGTGCCGTCTTCTATACATTCTTTTATAGCTTTTGTGAGGGTTTCTCTTGTCTCTTCTGGATCATAGCCTCTTTTAATGTATTCATCGAATATCTTCAGAGTATAAGTCGGCGCCCTTCTAATTATATCTTCAGGTTTTATCACGGGTTTTTTCTTACATTTTTCAGCTTTTATTATTATCTCCTTTTCTTGGAGCGTGACAGCACATTCTTCTTTAATGCATTTACATTCCGGACCATCTGGTCTTTCTATTCCTAGTCCGAATAGTCCTTCTTTGACCCCAGCTTTTATAGCATCTTTTAGGACCTTCTCATTGGTGATCCTTATCTCCCCGGGTGTTGTGTAGAATGTGTTTAATATTTTTCTGGTTTCCACATAGTCCTCCTTGTTAAGATATTTTAATTCTATGACGTTTGGGGCGATCTCGTCTGTTAGTTTATCCTCATCCTTCAACATGTCCTTTATCTCATAATCTATGGGCGTGTCGACTCCCGCTGTCCTCCCAAGGTCTATCTTTTCAAGTTCTCCCCTGCCTGGCACGTAAACATGACGGATAAAGATTCCTTGTCTTCTCCCTATCCTCACTTTTCAGATCCTCGATTTTATTTTTAACCCCTATTCTATCCTCCGCTGGGATCTCAAGGCCACTATCATCATAGATGTTTTCCCAGGCCACCTTGTCACGGACATGATCTTCGAAAATTCCACGCTCCTCAGGAGCAGGAACAAGGAATATAAGAGTATTCTTATAAACCCTAGGATTTTCACCTTTCATTTCAAGTATGCTGTTGCATTCATCTTTGTCCTTGCAAACTATGAGTTTCAGTTTTTTATTATCTGGTATGTCAGCGGGTGAACGAGGCCATATGTAACTTTCAAACAATTTTCTGCCTATGATCTGGCCTAGTATTCTCTTTTCTTCGCCTGTTATGATCTCTTTGGTCACATTTTCCTTTCTGGTAGTGTGTATTCTTATAAGGTTTGGCTTGTTTGAGAAATAGTATAGGCCGTCCCTTTTGTGCAGATAGAATAATCTTTCCCGCATCTTGTCTAATGTGTCGCTTATTATGGCCATGGGTATCTCTGTTTCTATACATGAGCGTTTTATCTCTTCGAGTGTTGCGCCGTTGCGTTCACCACCAGAGAATGAATAAAGGAATATTGTTGTGGCGATATGTGTGCCAAGCCTATAAGGTGCATATGATTTTAGGCTTGAATCAATAATCTTGGATCCTGAATCAGATCCTGTTATATCTGATGCAATAACACTATCATACTCGTTTCCAATGAATCTGATAAACTCCCTTTTTATATGATCATTAGACAAGTCAAAATCTGACAAGCGAATAAATGGTATACTCGAATCTCTAAGGGAGTTCACTACGAGTGATAGTAGCCTTAGAACTCCACGGGTCCTCTGGAAGTTTGGGAAAGACCCCCAACGCTCATACAAGACCTCAATAACCTCAGGCTGGAAGGGATAACTCTCCATGAAAATCCTGCGATAATCAGACACGTCCAAGCCTTCTGGTAGAAGATCCTCAGAATCCAGTTTCTCAACAATCTCCTCAACAATCCCTCGAACCTCGTCCTCATCCACGGATTTAAAGAGCCTCCTCCTAATAACAGCGTAGATCTCATCATCTGCTACAGGAGCATAAATTTTCTCGATTCTGCCAAGAACCTTACTAAGCTGCTGGAACAACTTCTCAGCATTCTCATCATAATGCTCCAAGACACTGGAAGGTAAAGTCACGACAAGAGAAGCCCTCTCAACTGACGAAACAGCCACAGAAAGCTCCTGCATGAAAGCAAGCAACTGAGAAGCCAGACTAGAATCCCCAACTTTTCTACCAGCAGCCTTAACAGCATATTCCAAGAGCTCATCAACAAGTATAAGGACAGGCTGACAATCAACAAGAACACTCTTTATCTTATCGACTCCAGGAGCTGTCTCAGAACCCAAAAGACTAACATCCCCTGTAAGTTGACGCTCCATCTCCTCCCAAAGGACAACCTCAGAAGCATCAAAAGCATCACCAGCAAGAACAACAACATTAGCATCCATGTCCCTAGCCATATGATAAAGTGCAATGAGAGCATGAGTTTTACCGCCACCAAATGGTGTCTGCAATTGTATAACAGGGTCCCCACCACGACCTTCAAGCCTAGCCCTCACAACATCCACTATATTCTCAAGACCCCTAGTCTGATAAGTCTTACTCTCAAATATCTGAGGATCCTGATATTCTGGAGGCGCATCCCCCTTATATACATTCCAAATATTCGCGGCGAAAACATCCAACTCCAAAGTATCCCTGAGCACGTCATCATGTGGCCTTGCAACCGATATAAAAGGTTTCATTTATCATCCCCCATTCTGTAAGCTTTTTCTGACTTTTATCATCCATTAGTTTTTTCCTTATTGAACCCCACTGGGAAGCTAAACCTTCAAGCCACTGCCTCTCCCTACAATTAGGCAAACACTCAATTATAGCCTGCATAACCCTATCAGTTTCAGGATTAAAGTAGCGGGCCAACTCTTGAACCTTATCATTCCTGCCCTGACTCCAATAGATACAAGCAAGATGTATAATATCAATAAGCTCATTAGACTTGCAATCTTCCGGTTTTCTCTCATCAGGACCAAAAACCTTCACTTTACCCCCTCTGATGCCAATAAAACCTTCATTTTCAAGGTTTAAACCCATACTACTTGCAAGTTTTCTGGCTTCGTCAAATTCAACACTCTGATTCCCATAATTCCACCTATAGAATATATAGAATCTGGTGGAAGGCGAAAGTTCCTCGGCAAAACCATCCTTCAGAATATTCTTAATAGCGAAATCCGCGGCAACACCTCTTATATCCTCAAGAATCCTGCCAGTAGATATAACATTACCGCTATAATCCATTATACGATCATAGCGGCCAAGCACCTCTAAACCAGCCCCTATAGCAGCAACAAAAAAGTCCGGGCCACTGACACCTTCATCCCAGAGTATAGTAAGCTTCTCCCCTAACTTCCTTTTAAGCTCAGCCTTAACCTCCTCATAAAAACCAGTCTCCTTCTTATAATCTGGCTTACGAGCCACAATATAAATCGAAGAGGCAAGGGCAGCGGACCTCTGAGCCCTCAAACGACCACGCATCTCTGTGGAAATAGGCCAAGAAGCCGTCACCACAAGACCAGAATCCATAAGAGAATTTATGACAGTCTCCCAACCATCCGTAGTCTTATGTGCATAAACAATATTAGCAATGCCACCAGGCTTAAGCACGCGATAAACCTCCTTGAAAGCCTGGCCGAGCATCTCCTCAAACCTCTCCTTCGCCTCTTCCATGGACCTATCATGAGTATAAGCTACCATCTCCTCCCTTTTAGGCGTTAAAGGCGTTAAGAAAAGATCAGGGTAAAGATCTCCGATGGCCCTCTTCAACCAAACATAAAAGAAATCTGAAAGATAAGAATATGGGACATTGTCATAGTATGGGGGGTCTGTGAAAACAGCGTCAAAATAGTTGTCAGGATATGGTAGTTTGGTCGCAGAACCTTGCACTGCCCTTGTCATCTTCACAGAGGGGATCTTGGAACAATTTTCGATAACACGCTCAATAGCACCAGTAGAAACAAGTCTACCATATAATGGATTCCTTTCACCATAATCCCAAACCACCGGTAAAGCTTGTCTAGAGAATACATGCTCATTGCGTTCTTGGTCTGGCCTCCATACTGAGAGTGATGAATTCCAGTCTGCTAGTTTGCTTAGTATAAATGATAAATATAATGTTATTGCTTTTGCATATTCTTTATCATAGCCTTTTTTTACCATTTTTTGGTGGGCTTTTTTGATTTTTTCGGTGAATGTTATGAGTGCGAGTTTTTGGCGGGCATTGAAAAGATCACCCCAACTATCAAGACCATAAACCCATGTATTAATAACTCCAAATTTAAATGGAACTCTTTTTATGGGTTCGTTTGGTATTGGATCTATTCCCCATTCTTCCATGAGCTTTTCCCTTTTTTCTTCAAGATATTTTTCTGCTTCCTTGAAAGTTTCCAAGTCTTTTTTTGTTGGGAGTCTGTATTGTTTTCCCCGCTTTTTTGGGTGTTTTGTGGCCACTGCTATTAGTCTTTCTTTGTTTTTTCCTTCCTGGAATAGTTTTCTTGTCTCTTTGGCTGGTATTGTTGTTCCGCAGGCTGGACATGTTACGATAGCCCTTGATATTGTCCCCTTGCTTGGGTCGAAATCTGGATTCTCTACTATCTGGAAGTCTATTTTGTCCTTTCTGGGGATTGGTTTGAGGGCTATCTTCCTATTTCCTTTTCTTGCTAGCCAGTATTGTCTCATGAGAGGGATTTCGACTTGGCAGTTTGGATTTTGGCATGGTAGCGTCCGGGCCCAGATATAGGCTACTGGGATGGATCCGTCCTTGTCTTTGGGGTAGAATTTTCCGATTTCTTTTTTTGTTTCTTCTAGGATCCATTTTCCCCATTTTTTCACGTCTTTGAGTAGGGGGTTTTGTGTTTCGGCCCATTCCTTGTTTTTTGGTTTTCCGTATTTTTGTGGGTATTCTAGGGTGCATTTTAGGATTAGGGTGGCGACTGGATTGTATTCTAGTGCGTGGGCTTCGCAGCCAAGCCTCAAGGCCTCGAGTGGTATGGCACCTCCACCAGCAAACGGGTCTAGGATCCTGGGCGGTTCGCCGTATTCTTTGAGGATGTGTTGGCGTGCTTTTTCTATTATCCGGTGGTTTTGTGTGTTTTCCCATTTGGATAGTTTTTCTATGAACTTTGATTTTCTCGCTTTTTCTAGTTCGTCTTTGGCTGGTGGGATTAGGCTGGCATAGATTGTTGTCCTGGAGCTTGCGAGTGGTCTGCGGGCCCACCATATATGCAAGGTTGATATGTGGCCGTGTCTGATATTTTTTTCTCGGGCTGATTCTTGGCTTACTTTTTGGATGGGGAATGTTTTTTCTATGAATTTTTTTTTGCATTATTATCCCTACTTTTGGGCTTGTTTTATCTGGTTGGATGATATTATGTATATTATTTCTTCTTTCTTTGTGGGGTTTAGTTTTTTTGCGGGGTTTTGTATTTTTATGAGTTTTGGTTTTGTTGTTGCGTTGTATATGATGTATAGCCAGTATTTGTCTTGGAATCTTTTTGCTTTTGTCCATTCGTTTTCTGTGAGTTGGATGTTTGTCTGGTTTTTTCGGCTTTTGACTTCTATGTAGCGTGTTTCATTTTGTGTTGTTGATTTTATGTCGTATCCGCGGTTTTGTTTTGATACGTCTTGGGGGTTTCTTCCTTGTTTTCTTTCGTGTTCCATGGCGAGTTCCATGCCGATTTTTTCGATGTTTGGGTCTTCTCCGGTTGGGTCTGCTCTTACGTGTATGACTCCTAGGAGTCTTGGCATGGATATTTTGAGCGTCTTTTCTTTCCTTATTTCATCTTCTAGTTCCTTTTTCTTTTCTTTGTAGTATTCTAGGCGTTTTTCCTCTTCTCTTAGTGGTAGTTCGACGTTTTCGCCGTTTTCGAGTCGTCTGTGGTATTTATATATTTTTTCTTGTGATAGGGTTATGAGGTATTCTATGGATCTTAGACCGTATTCTTTTTTTATTTTGGCTTTTCTTTTGCGGTCTTTTTCTATTTCTTTTTTGTAGTCTTTTAGTAGTTTTATGACGTGTTTTTCTATTTTTTCTTTGTCTGGTTGGGGTTTTATTTTTCTTTTTTCTGGTATGAGGTCCCATATGATGATGGGGTCGATTTCCTCGTATGTTTTTCCGTTGTCGTAGATGCCGAATATCTTTTTTCCTGCTGTTTCATTGTTTCCATCTGTTACTTCGCCTTGGAAGAACCATATGAGTCCATTGTATCTGCCTGTTGGGTCTTTGAATGTTGAGCCTCTGTGTAGGCTTTTCGCATACTTTTTTTCCACGTGTTCTAGTATGGCTTCGAATAGTGGGTGTCCATAGGATATGAATTCTATTTCTTCGTTTGCTTTTTCTTTTTTGAAGGTTACTTTGTATGTTCTTTTGAGTCCTTTGAGTTTGTGTGGTGTTTTTATCTTGTATGTGTCTCCTTTTTTTGTGTATTTCCATCCTTCCATTTGGAATACTTTCTGGAAGAATCCTTCTAGGTATTCTGGGACTAGTCTTTTTTCTTCAGCATCTTCTCTTATCCTTTTTATCTTTGCATAGTCGACTTTTGTTGCGAGTTGTTCTCCTAGAATGTTTTCTAATAATTTATCTGGGGGTTTGAATTCTTTTTCTATTTCTTTTTCTTCTAGGCTTCTCCTTTTTAATGATTCTTCTATGAGCTTGTATAGTTCCCTTTCTGTGTAGATCTCCCCTACCACATCATAGATTCTATCTCCCATGTCTTTGCGCATGTTATCCAGTTTCTCTAATAGTTTTAGGAGTATTTTGCCTTCTATCGTGTTTCTTGCGACTAGATTGTAGATTTGAACGTCCTTTTCTTGTTTGTATCTGTGTATTCGGCCCATTCTCTGTTCTAGTCTATTGGGGTTCCAGGGTATGTCATAGTTTACCATGAGGTGGCAGAATTGTAAGTTTATTCCTTCACCAGCGGCTTCTGTGGCTATCATTATCTGTTTGTTTTCTTTGAAGTCTTTTTCTGCTTGGATCCTTTCTTCCATGCTCATTTCACCGTGTATTGTGCAGGTTTTGTATCCCCATTCTTCAAGTTTTTCTTGGAGGTATTGTACTGTGTCCTTGGATTCGCTGAATATTAGAAGTTTCTCGTCTCCTATCTTGTCAAGTATCTTTTTGAGTTGTTCTAGTTTTGTTTCTCTCCCAGACTCCAAGATTTCCTTGGCCATTTCTATGAGCCTTTTAAGGGTTTTTATCTCTGTTTCTAGTTCTTCTCGGGTTTCTGATGGTGTTAATGATTCTATTTTCTTTTCTATCTCCCATCTTTTCCTTTCTTCCTCATCTTCATATTTGAACGAGTTTATCATGACCTCCTTGGCTTCCGAGCCTTTTAGAAGGTCTTCACATTTTCTTTTTCTTCTTTTCAGCGATTCTAGGAGGGCGTAGATGCTTGAGGCCATCCTCCGTTGCAGTAATAGTAGTGCGAACACGTAACTGTATGGGTTGTCCTTTGATAGGGCCCTGTTGTATTCCTTTCTCAGATACTTTGAGAGTTTGATGTAGAGTTCCATTTCTTCATCTGATAGGAGGAATTTGATGGTGGATGTTTTGCGTTCTTTGAAGATTGGTTTGCCGTCAAAGTCTCTGAGCTCTTCTTTCATCCTCCTTATAAAGAGTGGGTTGTCGTTTCTTCGTCTGGCTTCTTCTATTAGTTCCTCGTTCGCGAAAAATCCTGGTTTTAGGAGGTCTAGGAATAATCTGAAGCTTTCTTTGTCGCCATTGTGTGGGGTTGCAGTTAAAAATAGTAGGTGATCTGAATTTTTCGATAAGAGTTCTCCCAGCCTGTATCTTTTTGTCTTTCTTATATTGTCTCCTGAGCGTCTTGCAGACATTTTATGGGCTTCATCAACTACTACAAGATCCCATCTGATGCCTGATAATGTTCTCATAACATCTTCTTGTTTGGCGAAATCCATAGATGTTATATATTGTTGGCCGGTCCTCCATGGATTTTCACTCTGATAGGAATTCATGTAGGCCCGGTCCAAGATTATGAAATTTTCCTGAAACTTTTCTTTCATTTCTCGCAGCCATTGTCTCGTAAGGTGTCCGGGGGTCACTATTAGGACCTTCTTGGCGATTCCTCTGAGTTTCAGTTCTTTTATGATGAGCCCTGCCATTATGGTTTTACCCGCCCCGGGGTCGTCGGCTATCATGAAACGTAAATGTGGCATTTTAAGGGCATGTAGGTAGACTGCGTCTAACTGGAATGGTAGAGGGTCGATGAGGGATGTGTTCATGGCAAGTAGAGGGTCGAAGGTTGAGGCGTTCATGTATCGGTATGCTTCAAGGGCGAGGAAAAATTCGTATCCTGAAGCTGAAAAATCAAGAATATAAGATTTAGGATTTAATTCTTTGAGTTCATCTGATGATAATATATTTTCCTCATGCTTCCTTGAATTGACTAGGACGCCTACGATGTAGTATGAATCTTCATCGATCTTCTCTATACTCTTTATTTCCAAAGGTTCTGGCCAAAAGGGAGCCTCTACAATTGAACCCTCCTCTATCAACAACATCCACCTTCAAATTTTTGTTCATAGATCTAGGATAATATTAGGATGAAGAAGAGTGATTCTATTGTGAAGTGCAAAGCCCTGTGATATAACCATCCATGTTCAACTCCTGTGATTTGATGATATACATCTACTATTAGGTGTATTAGGGCTGCTAGTAATCCTATCTCAACTGATAGGAAGACTATTGAGAGTATTATGAAATGGAATAATGCCTCCAGGCC
>JACIVX010000015.1 GCA_014361295.1 Methanomassiliicoccales archaeon
ATTCTCGGCCACGGATATTCCCGCGTCGAAGGATTGGATGCCACACGCCTAGGAAGAGAGTTAGGTCTCTTACCGGTCACTAAAAGCAGCGGTCCAAAGCACAAACTTTCGAGCGCTTCCAGAGGGCCGAAAAAACGAGCGACTTTTTGGTTGCCATCTGCAATAGCCAAATTTGGAGCTAATTACTTTAATCCTGTAGCCGATTCTATTGGCACAGCTTGGCGGGCTCCCATCGGCAATACAGTGTTTTGATAATTTGAAATATATATTGGCAAAAAAGGAAGTCCCCTTATAGTCGCCCTAGCAAAGGAGGACTCGTAACGCATTACGCGTGACGGGGCTCTTTGTCCACCTGAGCTAGCCGGAACGGTACACCCTCCTCCCGGGCCCAACGGGCTGGGTAGAAGGTCTCGCACTTCCTCCTTTTCCTGCAATCTTCCCCAAGATGGCGCCTTAAGATATGCCGGACCATTCCTTCAAAAAGGCCGAGGGCATGGACGATGCGTCTTCTTCCTCACCCCTCGCGGTGGTGGAGAGCCAGACCTTTTCCTCCACCTCCGCCGGGGTGCAGCGGGGCTGGGATGAGGCCGGCGGGACCGATCCGTGAGACTCGCTTCTCCCTCAGTAAGGAAGCGCTGAACTCGCTTCTTACCGTATATTGCGGGAGATGAAGAGCCTTCGAGTTGTTTCCTTGGCTCTCCCACATTAGGCGAAGATTTGCCTTGTCCTCCGAGTGGAGGAGCTTTTAAGCTTCAGTAAAGGTAAGTGCCGATACGGAGGCACCCCTTCTTTCTTTAAGTCTTTTACAAGCTCATCAATAGGAGGAAATGCCCCACGGTTTCAAAAACGCCTCGAGCACCCCTAAGTCCGGCCACTGAGGTGGGTCACCATCCCTTAGTGCATCGACCTTGCCGACTTGACACCTATGTCTGAGGGTAGTATAATATAGCTACAAGGTTTTGCTTTTAGCAAAAGGAGGTGGTTTTGATGCGTTGGTTTTGTGGGTTGTTAGTGTTGCTAACCGGCGTAGTAGGATTAGCTGTTACAGAGGCAAAATATACTTTTTATTTCGTTACCCATATGGGACCCGCTGACCCTAATACTCAGTGGTATCTCGCAGGCATTAAAGAAGCGGAAAAGATACTTCCAATCAAGGTCATCTACAGTGCTCCGGAAGTATTTTCCGTCGAGAAACAACGGGAGCTAATAGAAGCTGCGATTGCCGCCAAACCCGATGGTCTTGTTGTATCCATTACCGACCCTGTTGCCTTCGATGAGCCTTTGAGGCGCGCTATCGCTGAAGGTCTACCTGTAGTTGCAGTAAATATCCCGGACATGAGGCCCGAGAGTGAACGCATCCCTTATATTGCGTATGTTGGTGGTGACGAATACTTGACCGGGTATAAAATTGCTGAACGTGTATACCAAGAGGCCCAGGCAAGAGGTGTTAAACCAGTAAAAGCTCTTTTCATAAATCACCATGTCGGCCATGCCGGAATTATGGCGCGGTATAAGGGTTGGTGTGACTTTTTTGAGCCGCTCGGAGTCAAAACTGTACATCTCGCAGCGTCTGAGGATCCAACAGTATTGTATGAAGTCACACGTAGCGGCCTTGAGGCCAATCCAGATGTTAACCTGATTTTTGCGCCCGCTGGATGGGCGGCTCCGTGGGCTCATAAAGCTGCAAAAGACTTGGGTCGAGCTGATCAAATCCTCTTTGGGACAGTCGATGATAGCCCGTTCTCAATTGAAGGCATCTTGCGTGGGTATTTAGTTTGTAGCCACAGTCAGCAATTTTTCCTTCAGGGATTTTTGCCTGTAATGTGGCTTTATATTTATCTAGAATATGGATATAAACCTGCACTGGTAAACCAATTAACAGGCCCTATTATCATCGACAAATCAAATGCGATGGAGTTTAAAGAAGCAAACCTTAAAGTTTTAGGAGAAGAACTGTATAATAAGTTAATAATTTGGACATATTAACATAGCACATATTGACAGCCATGAGAGAGGCAAGGATGATTAAGTCTAGGCTGTCTAGGTTTAGATTTAAGTCCTTGCCTCTCTCTTTTTTAACAAAGCGTCCTGAGTTAGGCGCTGTTATAGCTGTGTTTTTAGTGTGGCTTGCTTTTTCGTTCACCACGAAAGGAAAATTCCTTAAACTAGATAATCTAGCTGCGATTATGTCACTTACCGCTGAAAATGGGGCGGTCATTTTAGGTTTAATGATGGCAATGATTTCGGGCGTTATAGACCTCAGCGTAGGTTCGGTCTATGCATTTGGTGCTCTCTTTTTTGTCGTTTTTACTCAGGCAATTGGCCAGTCTTGTGTTGCGGCTTTCGTTTTAATTTTGTGTTGTGCTTTTGTATGCGGTTTAATCAATGGCATTATAACAGAACATTTCAACGTACCTTCAATGATTACTACTTTAGGAATGATGTTTGTATTACGGGGTGTGCTTTATTTGGCCACAGGAGGGTTTCCTCGATCTTTTGGTAGTTATCATAACATTTTTTTTGATGTGCTCGCCGGTCGGATTGGAGAAACTCCGTTTCGATATTCATTATTTTGGCTGATCGGCATAGCTCTTTTAGCTCACTTAATTTTGTTTTATACGCGTTTTGGAAATCACATCTTTGCAACAGGTGGTAACCCAATGTTAGCCAGGCTAATGGGTATTAATGTAAGTAAAATTCGTATAACATGCTTTATAATAAGCTCTGTACTTGCTGCTTTCGGGGGGATTATGTCTGTAGCACGGTTTCGTATGGTAGCTGTCACACATGGCGAAGGGTTAGAGCTGGCAGCCATCGCTGCTGCAGTTACAGGTGGCACTTTGCTCAGAGGGGGCTATGGCACGGTAATAGGAGCTCTCATGGGTGCTACCCTTATTTCCTCCTTGCGCTCAGGGTTATTATTATCAGGCGTTCCAGGACACTGGTACATTGTCTTTATGGGAATAATTCTTGCAATTGCAGCAATGATTAACGAGGGGGTGTGGAGAAAATGGTTACGAAAATAGCTAATAATGTATTGGTTTATATGGAAAATATTAGCAAAAGTTTTGGGCCTGTGAGGGCGTTAAAAGGTGTAGACTTTTTTGTAAAACATTCTGAGATAGTTGGGTTACTGGGAGATAATGGCGCTGGGAAATCTACATTAATTAAGATTCTTACAGGAGTTATTCCCCCTGATACAGGGTCTATTTATTTCGAAGGGAAAAAAATAAACTTTAATTCTCCTGCGGAAGCACGAAGAATGGGCATAGAAACAGTTTATCAAGAGGCAGGTGTAGTAGAGCTGCTAAGTGTTGCGCGCAATTTCTTTCTTGGCAGAGAGATTGTACGGAAGTTAGGTTTTCTGGATTATCGGCGAATGTATATAGAATGTGAAAAAGTTCTTCGTAATATAGGTGTTCAGATACATTCTCCTAACATGCCCGCGGGTGTCCTTTCAGGGGGAGAAAGGCAAGCAATAAATATTGGCCGGGCAATGTACTTTAAAGCAAAATTGTTAGTTTTAGATGAACCTACTACAGCACTTTCTGTTAAAGAAACAGAGCGTATTCTGGATTTTATACAACAAGTTCGCGATCGAACTGGCGTTTCAATTATTTTCGTAACACACAACATAAGTCACGTGTACCGAGTAGCTGATCGTTTTGTAATTTTGGACAGAGGAAGGAAAATCGCCGACATGTTTAAAAACGAGGTAACAGAAAAAGATATTATTGAATATTTAACAGAAAAAACTCTGCGGCAATAACTTAAAGGAGGTGAGTGTCATGTTACACGTAACGCTTGGTTTAAATGCGGCTACAATTCGTCAGGCAGATTTAATAACAGGTCTTTGTGCGGCCAAGGAAGCAGGGTTTGTTGGTTATGAACCTTGGGTTTCTGATTTTCACACTCTTTCCAAAGATCAACGTGTTACAATTAAAAGGTTGTGTAATTACTTGAGTCTTAAATGGCTCCCTTTAATGGGTATTCAAAACTTCTTTGTTGATAATGCTAACGTAATCCGAAAAAGTGAATTAGTATTTTCTCTAGCAGCGGAAATGGAAATTCCTGTTGTAACTGTTGTCCCAGGCCAATTTGACCAGAGCGATAAATTCGCTATAGATGAGGCCACCAAAGAGCTGCACAAACTGTTGGATAAAGCTAAAATGTTTGGAATTGAGTTGTTTTTTGAGATGGTCGCTTTTCATAAAAGGCCATTTAACAATCTTAAAAAAGCTATAGCGCTTGCGGAAAGGGCTGAGATTAAGTTGGTAATCGATACGTTTCACCTTGCTGTAAGCAGAGCGACACCAGAAGAAATTGCAAAGCTTTCACCAGAGTTGATCGGGCTTGTGCATTTATCAGACGCGGTTGTTAAAGAGCAGATCGAAGAATTAGCTGATGAAGATCGAGTGTTGCCTGGGGAAGGAAACCTTAAACTTGTTGAAATTTTGCGAGCGTTGCGAAAGACAAACTATCAAGGAGCTGTTTCAGTGGAGGTTTTTCATCCAAAGTATGCAGATAAAGATGCTTACACAGTGGCCAAGGAGGCGTATAAGAAAGCTAAGGAGGTTCTTGAAGCCGCGGGCTGGTGATTGTAAGAGAAAGGGGGGGTTATCATGCAGAAATTGCGATTAGGAATAATTGGAGCGGGAACAATTGGAAGACTTCATGCTAAGAATATTTCCTTGTATATTCCTGAAGCAGAAGTCCTTATGGTAGCAGATGCTATAGAAAAGGCCGCTCAATCTTGTGCGCGCGAATTCGGTATTCCTACAGCTGTTACAGACTACCACAAGGTACTGAATAATGAGGCAATTGAAGCTATTCTCATCTGTACACCTGGTTCCACACACGCTACAATTATTCGAGAGGCAGCCGAGAAAGGAAAGCATATTTTTTGCGAAAAGCCTTTAGGGTTGGACCTGAAAGAGATTGATGATGCTCTCGCTGCTGTAGAAAAGGCAGGAGTGAAACTACAAGTTGGTTTTAACCGCCGTTTTGATCCAAGTATTCACAAAGCTAAAGAGCTTATTGCTCAAGGAGCAATTGGTAGGATTTATCTTGTTCGCATTACGAGCCGTGATCCTGACATTCCTTCCTTAGAATATCTCAAAACATGTGGCGGGTTATTTTTTGACACGACAATTCACGATTTTGACATGGTCCGTTATCTCACAGGCGACGAAGTAGAAGAGCTTTACGCGTCTGGATCAGTACTTATAGATCCCGAGCTCCAAAAGGTTGGTGATATCGATACTGCTATTGTTATGTTACAGTTTAAGAGCTCAACGTTAGGAATTATTGAAAACTCTCGCCGCGCTGTTTATGGGTATGATCAACGATTAGAAGTGTTTGGGGAAAAAGGGATGATTAGTGTGGGTAATCGGCCAAGAGATTTAGTATCTTTGAGTGACAGCAATGGCGTACATTTTTCCCCTAATGTCTTTTTCTTTCCAGATCGCTACCCTGAAGCCTTTGTTGCAGAGTTAAGAGCATTTGTAAAAAGCGTTAAAAAAGACACAGAGCCGCCGGTGACAGGCCATGATGGGCGTATGGCAGTAGTTATGGCTTATGCAGCTAAACGCTCGTTTGAGGAGCGCCGCCCTGTACGTCTGGCGGAGATTACCGATAAAAAGAAAGGAGGTACAGATGAAAGCAGTAGTGCTTCGTGGGGTAAATGACCTTCGGCTAGAAGAGCTTCCTGATCCCGAACCCACGGACAAAGAGGTGCTTATTCGGATACGAGCTGTTGGTATTTGTGGCACAGATGTAGATATGTGGGAAGGCACAAATAAGGAAGGAACCTTTCCATTTATCCCCGGTCATGAATGGGTAGGTGACGTAATCAAAGTTGGTCGCAAGATTAAGAGTCTATCTGTAGGAGACCGAGTTGTTGGCGAATGTTTCCTTCCATGCCACATCTGTCCTAATTGTAAAGATGGCATGTCTCCAGCAATGTGTATAAATCCTAAATATTATGGCTTTGCGTGGGAGACGCCAGGAGGAATGGCCGAGTATCATGTGTCTGAGGAGGAGCGTTTACATAAAATTCCTGATACCCTTACATATGAAGAGGCAGCGCTCGTTGAACCGATTTCCGTCGCCTACCACGGAATTTGGGGAGTAGGTGGGGGGGTTGCTCCTCATGATCGTGTAGTGATCTTTGGTTGTGGACCGATTGGGCTTTGTGCTTTGTTAATTTGCAAAGTAGCAGGGGCGTTCACGGTAGCGGTAGAACCGCAACCATTTCGGAGGAAGCTAGCCAAGGATCTTGGAGCTGATGTAGTGGTCGATCCATCTGAGGAGAAGTTTGTTATGGAGATCATGGATTGCACAAAAAATCGCGGGGCAACCTTGGTGCTTGAATGTTCTGGTAGTGATGTTGCTTTAGCAGCTAGCGTCGAGGTCGTTGCAAAAGAAGGCCGCATTGTTTTAATTGGGCACAGCGTTGGGCGCAAAGTGCCTATCGAGATTGGAAAGTCGATTTGGCAGGGGGCTAAGATTTTTGGTTCATGTGATAGTCCTTTCTTTATTCCCAAGACTTTAGACTTTATGGCACGAAAGCTAGCTGATTTTACAAAAATTATAACTTATAGATTTCCATTAGCACAAGCGCTCACGGCATTTGAAACGGCGCGGGATAATCCTGAAGCTGTTAAAATTTTACTTATTCCATGAGTCACGTAGGCGGCGAATGCGGCTTTCAAGTTAGTCTTTATGGGAGGAGTGCTTCGAAAGGAGGATTTATGTGGATAACTACAGAACACCCGGCGATTATCTTTGAAGACACGGAGGTAGGCCGGCTGAAGAAAGAAATCTGGGATGCCTCTGAAGAGGAAATCGATAAGATTCTTGCTGAATATGGGATCCCTTCCCCTTCAGAGCTTGGTAAGCCCGGGACGTACATACAGACCACCCCTCGTGCAAAGTTAGTGGAGGAGCGCAAAAAAAACGACATCGTCTTAATTCCAGTAGGATGTACTGAAAATCATGGGATGCATACTATTTCTGGGCTTGATACGCTTATGGTAACTCAGATTTGTGAGGCAGTGCGGCGTTATACTGCAAAGCAGGGAAGACCGGTTGCGTTGGCCTGGCCGCCTTTGAACTATGGTGGGCATCCATACCACCATATCGGAATGCCTGGGACTATTATTGTGTCACCAGAAGCGGTTCGCGAGACAATAATCAGCGTAATGTTAGGCTTGTGGAACGACGGTTTTCGTAAGCAGATTATAATTAATAACCATGGACACCTATGGCTGCTGGAGTCAGCCCTGCACGAGTTTATGTACCGATACCAGCTTCCAGGAATTTTTCAGATTTTGGACTGGCACCGAGCAGTACGGGAGTTTTTCTTCCCGGCAGGGCGAAAAGATTTCTTGGAAACATACTTTATACACGCCGACGAAGCCGAGACCTCAGTAGCTTTACTCTTATTTCCTGAAGGCATGGTGGACATGTCTAAAGCTGAAAAAGCGAAACCTGAAGTGTTTGTTCTTGCAGGACATTTCGACACCTCCGTGGATGATTGCCGGCGTCCACATAGGTGGTCAGAAGGGGAGGGACATATGGCGATAGAGCTTATGGCTACACCTGAAGGTGTAGTGGGGGATCCTACACGAGCTTCGGCCCAGAAGGCTAAACGCCCTATTGCTGCAATTCTCCGCTACCTCACTTTAGTCATAGACCAAATTCTGGAAACGTTCCCGCCAGGAAAAGTGCCGCCCGTAGAAAAAGTAACCCTCCGCACCAGAGAGGAAATGGAACCTTATCTGAAGTGGCCCGAGGAACGCGGGTGGAGGCCGGTTTACGCCTTGTCACGCAAAGGGTTTTAATTGATGAAAGGTTGGCCACTGGGGCTTGTCGTACCCTTGCAGGATCCTACACCTTTTTCTCCGTTCGCACCCACAGAGTGGCGGGAAGCTTTACGACAAGTAGCGGAGTCGGGATACGAAGGTGTAGAATTCGCAATTACAGATCCTGTCCGCGTAGATATGGACAAGGTAGCAGAAGCTCTCGAACGGGAACGTCTTCGCCTTTTGGCCCTTGCCACTGGTCAAGCGCTGGAGAAGGAAAGGCTTTCCCTTTCTGCTCCAGACGACAGAGTTCGCGAAAGAGCAGTTCAGCGAATAAAAGGTCATATGCGTTTTGCCAAGCGTTTCGGAGCTGTGGTAATTATTGGAACCTTGCGCGGAATTGTTGGAGACAAAACTTTATTAGTTGAATCCTTGCGTGAGTGTGCTTCTTTTGATTTCAGTGTTAAAATAACACTTGAGCCCCTGAACCGGTACGAATCAAGGTTGGTTAATACTGTATCTGAAGCCTTAGAAGTTATCGAGTGTATAGGAAAAGATAATGTTGGACTACACCTTGATACTTTCCACGCTAATATTGAGGAACCAAAAGTCGGTGACGCATTCCGAATAGCTGGGGAGAGGCTGTTCCATGTAGACCTTGCAGACTCTAATCGATGGGTACCAGGATATGGTCATTTAGATTTTAAAGAGGTCTGGACAGCCTTGGAAGCGATAGATTACCGTGGCGGTTTAGTGATCGAGTGTATTCCCAAGCCTGACAAACGAGCCCTTTTGTCTGCTGCACAAAAAATACGCACGCAATGGACTTAGAAAAGTTTTTCGAGTTGATAAAGACTTTTATTTTGTATGGAGTAATTTTATATAATGCCTCATCGTTGTATCCGGTCAGCATAATATAGTAGTCTGTTTTACGTGTCTGTAGGGTAGCATAGAAGTCTCCGGTAGTGTCTCGGAAAGTGTCTCTAGAGGCAGCATGGTAGCCCTCCCGTTGGAAAAGACTCTCGAAAGGAAGGAAAGCCCCCATGCAAAAAGAAAACCGCGACGAAATCCTAAAGGTGTTCAAAAAGGAGTTCAAGATGACGGTTCGTAACATTTTGGAGAACCTCATGCGGGAGGAGAGGGAGATATATCTTGATCTTGGGGAGCACCCCACCAAGGCTAACGGCTACAACACCCGGGACCTCCTCACCCTCGCGGGCCCACTTGAGAACCTTAGAGTTCCCCGCGTCCGGGAAGGGGATTTTCATCCGTGGATCCTGCCCTACCGGAAGCGCGCTTCGGTCGACCTCTCGGAAGCCATCCTCACCCTCTACGCGGTAGGGGTGAGCACGAGGAACATCTCCCGCTTCCTGGAAGGCGTTTACGGCGCTTTCTACTCCTCGCAAAGCATCTCCCGACTCCTCGCGGTCACCGCGGAACAGGTGAAGGCCTAGCGGGAAAGGCCCCTAGCGGAGGAGTACTACGCGGTGTTCCTGGACGGGACTTTCCTTTCCATCCGCCGTGGGAAGACGGCCAAGGAACCGGTGTACATGGCCCTCGGGATCAAGCCGGATGGGC
>JACIVX010000016.1 GCA_014361295.1 Methanomassiliicoccales archaeon
GCTCGCTTATATATATTGGAACTCCATGCTTTTCCTTCCTTCTTCTTAAAAACTCAAACATTGGATCACCTCAGGTGGGGATAAAACGTCGTCATCATTCGGCTGGGATGACACTCATCATCGGTTACTAACATCAAACTCCCTTCTTTAGGCTTTATTTCCCAAACAGACGGTTTTCCTCGGAGACGTTGTCATCGGTTACAACCCCCCTGTCATCCCCGCTCTGTTAAGTACTTCATAAAGAAGCTTAATAATCTTTTGTTTTCTCAAACATAGCAATCTCACCAGCAATTGTTATGCGTCATCGGTTACTGTTCAAATTTCTTTTCTTCATGATTCTCCATCTGTACCTCTACCCCAGGTATTTTCGTGCTTGAGCATGTAAATTTTCATAAAGAAAGAAGCATCATTGTTCAGAACCATGCTTTAGGGTTTCTGTAACTCCCAAGAACTACATGAGTCATTACATTTTCAATCTCGGGATACTGGTTTCCCAATGTGTGTAGGAAATCATTCAATTCGTTAACATCTTTGAAATATGCTCTTACGAACAAATCCGTAGCACCAGTGATCTCCCATACGTACTCAACATGAGGGAGTTTATGGAGCTTAATCGCTACCGAGCGGGGGAGACCACGCTTCACTTTGAGTTCTAAAATAACCTCTAACTCATATCCAAGACGCTTATGGTCAATATCTACCGTGAATCTCCTTATAATACCCTTTTTTAGCAGCTCCTGCACTTTATTGTAACATGTTACACTGGTGGTGTTACATCTTTTCCCGAGTTCTTTGTAAGTAACTTTTGCATTCTCGTAGAGGTTCCGTAGTAAGGTAAGGTAAATTCCACTAACTTCCTTAATGTCATTCATGAAACTTCACCTTGAAAATTTTTTGATTTTATTTTATTTAACAATTTCCCAGGATTGTTTAATAATATTTTATAAATTGGCAAAAATTGTTAAATAAAATAAGCACCAAATACCGTCGGTGATTTCCCATGTTGCCTGCTATAGTGTATATTATCGTAGCGACCTATTTGGTAGTATTACTAGCGATTGGATTGTATTCTGCAAGACTAATCAAGACAGACATAGACTTTATGCTGGCTGGTAGAAGGTTGGGACCAATCCTTATTGCGGGAACGCTTGCAGCTACTGAGGTAGGTGGCGGAAGCTCAATGGGCGTTGCTCAAAAGGCGTTTACCAATTGGGGGTTGTCCGCGGCGTGGTATGTTCTGACTATGGCAATAGTCTTTGTAATTCTGGCATTTCTGGCTCCAAAGTTGCGTTCAACAATGATTGCTACGGTACCTGAGTTCTTCAACAAGAGATATGGGAAAGCAAACCATATATTGACTGCTATAGTTCTCCTCCTGCCAATGATAGGCCTCACAGCTATTCAGATAATGGCATCAGGTATAGTCCTTTCAATATTACTTGGCATTGACTTCAAAGTTGCAGTCCTTATCATGGGTGCTGTCGCAGTATTCTACTCTGTGATGGGCGGATTGTGGAGCGTAACTCTGACAGACCTGTTCCAATGGATATGTGTAGTAGGAGGCATTATTATAGCAGTTCCCTACGGGCTTAAGGTAATAGGAGGTTGGGATGTCTTAAAGACAACTCTTGAACCCTGGAGATTCAGCCTCACAGCTGGTATTGGATGGGAGACTATAGTAAGCCTAACAGTGATGTATTTTGCGAGCTTCACTGTAGGACAAGAATACATCCAAAGGTATTTCGCAGCAAGAGATGACAAGGCTGCGAGGAATGGTTCCTTGCTCGCTGCTGGAACCTATGTGATTTTTGCATGGTTCCCTGCACTTCTTGGCCTCATAGCTCTTGCATACGTAAAAATGGGCCACACCATTCCCTACATTGACCAGTACGGTACTAGATACGTACTCCCTGGATTTGCTGCAGTGGCATTGCCACCTGTTCTTCTGGGCATACTCTTCGCAGCCCTAGTCTCTGCAACTATGTCAAGTGCTGATTCTGACCTCGTGGCTGGAAGTGCAATTTTCGTTAACGACATCTATAAGCCATACATCAGGCCCAACGCAACTCCAGAAGAACTTGCGAGGATATCAAAAATAATAACCGCGATACTCGGTATATTCTCAATAATTGTGGCAATGTTCAAAGTATCAGTGATAGTGGACGTACTTATGTTCTCATTCTCGTTCAGAGCAGCGGGAATATTCGTCCCGTACCTCATGAGCCACTACTGGGACAAGGGAAGCAAGGTTGGCTCCTTCCTTGCCATTCTCGTTGGTAGTTTAGTTGTTGGTCTAGAAGCTCTTGGATGGGTTTCATTTGGAAAGTGGGGCTCAGTTATCCCTGGAATTATATTGAGCTTTATAGTGTTTGTTGTGTTTAGCTACTTGGTACCTGACAAGGAACCCAAGAGCTTCCAAGAGGTCTTCCACACTTGAAGACTCTTTTTTCTTAACTATTTTCCACTCTATAAAACAAGTTAGTTGGAGGTGTAGAGAGATGTCTCTGAAAAACTATCTCCCGGAACTAAAAGGAAAGGATTTAATTACAACCCAGGAGTGGAGCTTGGAGGAGATAAGGGCAACTATGGAGCTCGCTAAGGAGCTCAAGAAGATGTATGAAAAACACAACGGCATAATTCCCCAGAACTTCCTGAACAAGAGGACCTTCGTAATGTTGTTTTACTCCTCCTCAACAAGGACAAGATCGGCATTTGAGACTGCCATGACTCTCCTAGGCGGGCATGCGCAGTTTATAACAAGCAAGATGACAAGGGAAGGAGAGGGAGAAAGCCAAAAAGACATAGCAAAGATGTACTCAATCTACGGGGATGCAATAGGCATCCGTTATCTTGACCATGCAATAGACTTCGTGTACGGGAGGGGGAACAAACTTCTCAGACATTATGCCGAGCATGCGGATGTTCCCCTGATAAACATGGCAGACGACACCTATCACCCGACCCAGGCGATTGGAGACTACGTGACAATAGAGAACAAGCTGGGTGACTTGAGCGGGAAGAAGTATGTGCTTATGTGGGCATATGCCCCAGTCCCCAGAGGATACTGCAGCATTAACTCTGAAATGCTCTTGGGCACGAGACTCGGCATGGATATTACTGTTGCCCACCCACCTGGCTTTGAACTCCCGGATGAGATAGTCAAAATGGCCGAAGAAAACGCCAAGGCCAGCGGTGCCTCTCTTGAGTTCACGAACGACTATAAAGAAGCCCTTGAAGGAGCTCACGTTGTCTTCCCGAGATCGTGGATTTCAAGGAGGATGGCCAAAGAGGGATACTCAAAGTTCTGGGAAGAGGAAAAGAAGATCTATGAAAAGTACAGGGAATGGAGGCTTAAAATGGAAGATCTTGACCTGATGGACCCCAAGGGCATAATTACTCATGTCTTGCCTGTTCTACGCGGTTATGAAGCAGATGATACTGTGATGGACTCTCCCCGGTCAGTGATCTACGAGCAGGCCAAGGATAATCTCTTCGCGAAAGCAGCAGTATTACTTCAGACAATTGGCATTGAGGAGGGAACCAAATGAGACTTTCCGTCCAACAAAGAGAAGAGCTGATTGGCATTGTTCAAGAACTTATCAGAAGACCCAGCTACTCGGGAGAGGAGGAGAAAGTCGCAAAGTTCATTAAACAGACCATGGAAGAGCTGGGTTATGATGAGGCGTGGATTGATGAGTATGGCAACGTAATAGGCAAGATAAGCGGAAAGGGAAACGGCAAGTCTGTTGTCTTTGAAGGCCACATGGACACAGTAGTTGTGGATAATCCCGAAGACTGGACACACGACCCGTTTGGAGCAGAAATTGTGAATGGAAAAATTTACGGGAGGGGAACCTCCGACATGAAGGGTGCCTTGGGCACAATGATTTACGCGGCAAGCTTGATCCCTAAAGAAAAGATGAATGGGAATGTTTATGTTGTCGGTGTCGTTATGGAGGAGATATTTGAAGGAATCGCCTTTGGAAAAGTCCTGGACAAAATACCCGCCGATTATGTAGTTCTGGGAGAGTCCACTAACCTCAACATTAACATAGGTCAGAGGGGAAGAGCAGAAATAGTTGTGAAAACGAAAGGGAAGCCTGCCCACTCATCAAACCCACAACTCGGAGTTAATGCCGTTTACAATATGATCCCTCTGATAGAAAGAATAAGAAATCTCAAATTGCCCTCTCACGAGTTTCTAGGGGATGCAATAATTGAACTTACAGACATAATCTCAAAGCCGTATCCTGGAGCTTCAGTAGTCCCGTATGAATGCAGGGCCACCTTTGACAGGAGACTGATAGTGGGAGAAACCGAAGAGAGCGTCCTAAAGCCGATAAAGGACATCATAGCAGAGCTCAGGGAGCAAATACATAACTTTGATGCCGAAGTTGAGATTGCAAGTGGAGAAGCCAAAACCTATACAGGAAAGCTGATCAAAGCCAAGCGCTTTTTCCCGGCCTGGCTATTAGACAGGAACCATGAACTCGCTCAAAAATCTCTGCAGGCAGTAAACAGCCTCGGCATCCCAGCAAAATTCTCTAAGTACTCCTTCTGCACTGACGGAAGCCAGAGTGCAGGAGTTAGGGGTATTCCAACAATTGGATATGGTCCTTCGACTGAGAGTCTGGCCCACGTAATTGACGAATATATTGAAATTGAACACCTTGTTAAGGCCGCAGAGGGCTACATCGCAATAGGTGAAGCCCTTCTGCGCTGAATTTTTCCAATTCATGTCTTAAAACCTGGGAGGTGAAAATATGGGAGGAAAGGTGGCGAAAAACTCGGTTGAGCTTATTGGGGATACCCCAATTGTAAGACTATCCAATATAGACCGTGATTATCCCTTCGAGATTTGGGCGAAGTGTGAGTTTATGAACCCAACTGGGAGTGTAAAGGACAGAATGGCCTACTACATGATAAAAGAGGCTGAAAAACAGGGAAAATTAAAGCCTGGAATGACGATAGTGATAGCAACAACTGGGAACACCGGAATAGCCTTCTCAGCCTGGGGTTCCTACTTTGGGTATGACGTTTTGATAGTAATGCCGGAGGAGATGAGCTATGAGAGAAAGCTCCTAGACATGCTCTTTGGGGCCAAGCTCGTCTACACTCCAGGAGGAGAAAGTGACGCTATGGGTGCGCTGGAGTATTCCAAGAAACTCGAACAGGAGAATCCTGATAAGTATCTGGCTTTGGATCAATGGGATGATGAAGCAAACTTTAGGGCTCATTATGAGACCACGGGAAGGGAGATAATTGAACAGCTCGGAGCGGAAACTATCAGGGGTTTTGTGGCTGGAGTAGGCTCCGGCGGTACCCTGGTTGGAGTCGCAAAGAGGCTGAAGGAGGCTAATCCGAGGATTATTACGGCTGGAATGGAGCCGGCGGAGTGCCCAACTGCGGAAGGATGGTTCAAGGAAGGAAAACTCGGCCCATGGGGCAGACATGAGGTTGAGGGTATTGGTGACGGGTTTGTCCCAAGCCTTGTTCAGAAGTACAGGCAATATATAGATGACTGGGTCACGGTGAGCAGTGAGGAAGCTATTGAGATGGCAAGAAAGATAGCCAGAAAGGAAGCTTTACCAGTTGGCATATCAAGTGGGGCCAACGTTCTGGCCGCGATAAGGCTTGCAGAAAAACATGGATTCGGAGAAGGCGATAGGGTCGTCACGGTTCTACCAGACTACGCCGCGAGATACTTCAGCACGAGGCTCTTCCTCAAGAGGAGGCTGACCACAGAGGAGCACAGAAAGATGCTCGAGCTCGCTAGGGAAGATTAATTAACATCCTTTTTCCACTTTTGTATTCTTCAACTGGAGGTATTGATAATGAAGAGGGTTGTCATAGCTCTGGGCGGGAACGCCATACTCCAGCGAGGTCAGAAGGGTACTTATGAGGAGCAGATGGAGAACGTGAGAAGGACTGCCAAGCAGATCGCTGACATAATCCTTGACGGCGATTATGAGGTAGTTATCACCCACGGGAACGGCCCGCAGGTTGGGGCACTCCTTCTACAGATGGATGCCGGTCAGCAGGTCTATGGAATCCCATCCCAGCCGATGGACGTCGCTGGAGCAATGACCCAGGGGCAGATAGGCTACATGATTGGTCAGGCTCTGATAAACGAGCTGAGGAAGAGGGGGGTTGAGAAGCCCGTTGCAACAATCGTCACTCAAACTATCGTTGACAAGAACGACCCAGCTTTCCAGAACCCGAGCAAACCGGTTGGACCGTTCTACGACGAGGATACAGCCAAGAGGCTCGCAAAGGAAAAGGGCTGGACAGTTATAGAAGACGCCGGAAGGGGGTGGAGAAGGGTTGTTCCGAGCCCTGACCCGAAGGGTCACGTAGAGGCTCCGGTTATCGTTGACCTCGTCGAGAAGGGCTTCATCGTCATAGCGAGCGGCGGCGGTGGAGTTCCGGTGATTGAGGAAAATGGAGAGCTTAAGGGCGTTGAGGCAGTCATAGACAAGGACCTGGCCGGAGAGAAACTCGCGGAAGAGGTTAATGCTGACATCTTCATGATACTAACTGACGTGAACGGTGCCGCCCTGAACTACGAAAAGCCCGACGAGAAGTGGCTTGGAAAGGTAACGGTGGACGAGCTGAAGCGCTATTATGAAGAGGGACACTTCAAGAAGGGCAGCATGGGCCCAAAGGTTCTTGCTGCCATAAGGTTCGTTGAGTGGGGCGGTGAAAGAGCCATAATAGCCTCCCTCGACAGAGCGGTTGAAGCGCTCGAGGGAAAGACGGGAACTCAGGTTATGAGGTGAGGTTATGTACGTGGAGAAGCTCGTTTGCTCCAAATGCAAGAGGGAGTACCCTCCGGATTCCATATACTTTAGCTGCCCCGAGTGTGAGGAGAGAGTGGACATAGTCTACGACTATTCCAAAATATCGGAGGTTTTCTCCAAAGAAGACCTCAAAAGAAGGAAACCAGGAGTCTGGAAGTATAAGGAATTGCTTCCGATTTCAGATCCATCAAAGATCGTTTCACTGGGAGAGGGAGGAACCCCCCTCATAAAGTCCAAAAGACTTGCTGAGAAACTTGGGCTGAAAAACCTTTACATAAAGGACGAAACAAGAAACCCCACGGGCAGCTTTAAGGACCGGCCTATTGTGGTGGGCATTAGTAAGGCAAATGAATTTGGGCTACGGAACGTTGTTACAGCATCAAGTGGAAACGCAGCAGCTGCGTTGGCAGCATATAGCGCTAGGCTTGGCTTTAGATGTGTGGCTTTTGTGCCAGAGGAGGCTCCAGATGAGAAAATTGCACAGCTGAGGTTGTATGGGGCAACCGTGGTAAGGGTTAAGAAGAGGGATGAACTGGGAGATCCTACAGTCAAGATGATGGAGCTTGCATACAAAAGCTTTGGGTGGGTCCCGATTCCAAGCTTCGGGAAGTTCAACCCCTATCAAATGGAGGGTCCAAAGACAGTAGCCTACGAGATTTTGGAAGACCTTAATTATCAGGTCCCAGACTGGGTATTCATCCCGGTTGGGGGTGGAGGTCTTTTTGCGGGGAACTACAGGGGCTTTAAAGAGTTTGAGATTCTGGACTTTGTGGAGGGGATTCCAGGGTTAGTGGCAGTTCAGGCGGAAGGTTGCGCCCCCCTTGTGGTGGCATGGAAAAAACAAAAACCGATTGAAACCTGGGAGAATCCCAAGACTGTGGCGGGAGGTCTGGCGGACCCATACACGTGGGACGGGGACCTGGTGCTGAAGGGGATAAAAGAGACTAGAGGGTTTGCTGAAGCAGTAAGTGATGATCTAATCCTGAAAGCTCAAAAACTCCTCGCAAGATACGAAGGGATATTCGTGGAGCCCAGTGGAGCGGCTTCCCTGGCCGGCTTACTAGAAGCCCTCGATGCAGGAAAGATTGATGGGGAAGACTTAGTAATCATAGAGGCTACAGGAACAGGGTTTAAGGACTTAAAAGTGATCTCCAGCTATTTAACTGGGGTACCCACGATATATCCGTCGCTTGAGTCATTGAAGCAGCTTTTTAAAACTTCTTAACATTCCTAAACCAGCACTCAACACTGTTCCTCGGCCCGAAAGTTACATGTGGGTAACCCACAGACTCTTAAACGCTTACTTGTATCAGTTTGCCATTGTTTGTTATCTATTGTATCTCGCTACGCTAGTATTTTGATGGGAGGTTCTCCTGAATTTCACAACAAGCTCTCTATTAATTTGTAGTCTTCTTCTGGGATTTCTCTCATTGCCTTACCCATTAAGTGGCCGCTCCACTTTTTCTTGTTTGTGATGAACTTCAATTTTGGAATTAAAGGCTTGAACTCAACCTCTCCAAGCTTTATGGGCTTGATCCTCACCCTGAGCGGGTAAGTCTCGTTCGGCACGTGAGCCTTGAAAATCCTGCTTGAGTCCTCGTAAGGCTCGCTCACAACCTCAAAAATTCCAACGATCTTCGGCTCAAGGATTTGCTTATCTTTCCTCTCCTGCTTCACATAAATTACGAGCTTGTCGCCAGGCTTTACTTTGGCAATGGTATTCTTATGCCTCCTTGGCACGCCCCAAACGTTCTTCTCCTTGATAACCTTCCAGTTATCCCTATTCGTTATGCAGAGCCAATACGCCATTGAAACCACCTAAGTTTTTTATGTTGAAGTTCTAAATAAGGATTGCTCTTCCAAAAATTATTTATTCTTAGGAAACCAAGATGATTGGAGGTGATTTTGATGAGT
>JACIVX010000017.1 GCA_014361295.1 Methanomassiliicoccales archaeon
TACTATAGAGCGCTGGTGTGAAGGGATGCTCTTTGAGCCTGGTACTGATTATAAAGACTATATCATATGGGAAGGTAATATCCAGGGAAGACCAGCGATAATGTTAGAGGATTATGATCCTCTCACCGGCATATTAGACTACGATTTACTCATCCAAGAATCCAATGATGTATGGCTTTTCCACGTCGATGGCAGAGGTGACATGGAAATGACCGTCATAACACTCTCTGGTAAGACTGTGAAAGTTCCTAAGGATATGGGCATCATGCTCCAAACATTAAAGTTCCACAAACCAGCAAAATAATTAGCCCATACTATTCTAATGGCCACCATTTTGGTTGTGGCCGTTGGAGTGTCCTTCCTTGCCGGCTACAGCCTCCCACCAAAGGGCCCATATCATTTCTTTCAAAGAATAATACTAGCGTTGAGAATCAGAGCACCAAGGGCTTGAATGGTAGTGGCCCGGTTAATGGCTCATCTGAGAGTTCATCAAAGAGTTCCAGCCATGACATTAATGGTGGCGGGGATAGTGAGAGCGTCTATGACCTGATAAAAAGTGGAAAACCTCCCAAGGTGAATAACCCCCATTATCCCAATGGCATACCACCCGGCGGCCACTATGAATATTTTGACGGTCGTTGGTTCTATGTGTGGCAGGATAGGGACGCTTCTGCTTGTTATCCAGTGACATAATCGTTAAAAACCACTATCTTAAGCCCCCCTTTTTCCTTTCTTTTTGTTTTGGGCTATAATCAAGCCCTTCTGAAAGTTTACCCATCAAGGTCTCCATATTTTCACTTTTGTGGTTCATTGTAGGCTTGTAACTGATTTAAGAGCTCAGGTCGCACCATGGTGTCCATGGGGAGGTTTGATCATGGTAGAAGAAAGGAAAATCGAGGTTCCATTGAGTAGTAGAGATGACAAAGCGTGACTACATCAGAATTCCCCCATGAAATAAGGGAAAGATACAATATAGAGGCCAATGACCTTGTAATTTTTAAAATAAGATCATGAAGCGTAAAAAAACCATAATATTTCTGTTCAAATTGCGATAATTAACATTATCAAAAAATAGGGGTCCATGGCTGCTCTTATGAATTTAAACTTTCTTCGACGATCCTCTTTTCTCTATCATCCAACCCGTAAAGTTCATATACAAGCTCATCTATACGTGCATCAACCTCTTGAATCTTCTCCTCCAATTCGGCTAAGCTTGGCCGGGGATCATTGAACTCCTTCTCATATTCTCTGTTTAGGATTTTCATTAGAGCTTTCATGTTCTCCAAGTCCTTTGATTTATTCCTTGTTGACCTTGGCACCCTTATATCTGTCAGGATTGTGTTGAGGATTTTCTTTTTGCTCCTGTACATTCGCTTTTTACCCGCCACATCATCATGGATTGAAAGGTGAAAGAATTCTTTTATTGTCTGATCGTCAAAGTAGACTTTTAGAACGTCCTCAACCTTGCCATCGTAGGCTACACCTAAAACAAGATAATCTTCCCCACCATGAACCCTATACCTTCGCGGTACAACCTCCTTATCATCATCTACCAACTTCTTCATCCTTGCCAGATTAATATTATAATCTGGGGCATTCTTCGGTTCTAAATATTCTCCCAGTGGCGTTCTCCCCTGACGAGTATTTTCGACAAGGGTCTTAAATGTCTTTTGTATAAACTGTTTTTTCCTGTTCAATTCCAAAATTTGATCAACAAGCTCTTCTATTTCTTTCACGGTGTCTTTATTCTCCTTTGTGATTGGGGGGATTGGAAGACGTTCTAAAAATGCTTTTTTGTACCTATAACCTTCACCTAATCCACCACCAGCATAATAAGTTTTAAAAAAGAATGATACTGGTCTTGAATTCAATAACCCTAAAATGTACTTTAGTCGCTCTCCGGTCATTAAAAATGCAGTTGCTTCAATATAAATGTTGTTATCATCATAAGCAAAGCTTGGACTTCTTACTATTTCCTGCCATACGATTTTCTCTCTTTCAAATTCATGATAGTATGCTATGGTGTCCTGTGTTTCAAACCATTTGTTATTTGTCTTCTTCCTATGCCCTGGCTTTCCGTCCTGCTTTAATCTTTCACCAAAACTCTTTAGGTACTCCTTTAGGTTGGGATAATCATCTATTTCAAGTTTTAAGGCTGGGAACGTTCCAATTATCCATAGACCTTTCCAGTCATATGAGTATCTTTTTATGTCACGTCCTCTTAAGATAGGCTTGATGATCTGCTCAGTCCTTTCTCTTTCTTCTCTGCTTCCACAATTCTCTAAGATTTCTCTCCTTTTTTTGTCGTTGATGATGAAGGCTTCATTAAACCCGGTTTTAATACCAAAGTAAATTTTTATGGGCCATTCCTTTAGTGGTTTCCCTATCTTCTCTATTTTTTCTTTTATTTGGTATATTTCTGGTTTTTGGAATGTCCATATTTCTTCTGTTAGGTATTTTTGGGGTAGTTTAAAGTCTTCATTGACTGTGATGCTCCCCTCTGGTGGTGTTTTTTTGATTATGATGGTGGATGGGTCTACTGTGGCGTCCTTGAATACTTTTTCGCCTGTGTAATCGTAGTATTTTTCGATTTTGAAGTTTTCCAGGATCCATTTGCGCAGTGGTTGGCCGTATTTTGCCCTTGTGTATTTGTTGGATGTTATGTGGGAGAATGTTCCTCCTTTTTTCAGTAGTTTCAGGCCTCTTTCTATGAAGTAGATGTAGAGGTCTGCTGTGCCTGTGTAGGTTTCGTATTGGCTTTTTAGGTATGGTTTTAGGTGTTTTATTTTTTCTTGTCTTATGTAGGGTGGGTTTCCGATTATGATGTCAAATCCTGGGTTTTGTTTTAGTTTTCCCTCTCTAGTGTAGAATACTTCTGGGAATTCGAGTTCGTAGTTGAATGGTTTTTGTTTTTCTGGTTTTTTGAAGTGTTCTTGGAGGTTTTCGTTTATCTCATCTTCTATTTTCTCTTTTAATTTTTTGTATTTTTTTTCGAGTTTTGTTTTCTTTTTTGGGTCTTTTTCTGTTTTTATTTTTTCGCGGTATTTTATCATTGTTTCTATTTCTTTGGAGTGTTCTTCTAGTTCTTCTCTTCCTTCTACGCCTGTTACTATTGAGTTGCCGACTTTTATGTTTTCTTCGAGGATTAGGGGGAGTTTTTCTCCGCGTTTCATTGCTTTTAGCATTAGGTTTATTGATGCTATTTCTGCTGCTACCTTGTCCAGGTCGACGCCGTAGATGTTTTTCTTTAGTATTTTCCATCTGTAGTTTTTTAGTGGTTCTTCTAATTTGGTGAGGATGTTTGTTTCTGTTATTTTTGCCTGTCCTTGGTTTTCTTTTTTGGTTTTTTCTCTTATTTTTTGGATTTCTTTTTTGTATTTTTTGTAATGTTCTTCAAATAGCTCGTAGGCTTTGACTAGGAATGATCCCGATCCACAGGCCGGGTCTAAGATTTTTATTTTTTCGGTTTCTTTGAATTTTTTAACTGCTTGGGGGTATTCTTCTTTTTTTAGGAGTTTTTGGGTTTCTTTCCAGATTTTTTCGAGTTTTGGTGTTAGTGTATTTTCTAGGATGTATTCTACGACGTGTGTTGGTGTGTAGTAGATGCCTGCTTCTTTCCTCGCCTCATCCACTGTCTGTATTTTTATTTTATCGTCTTTTTTTTCGAATTTTGTTGAGAGGTAGGCTTCGTAGGTGTTTCCTAGGATGTCTGATTTGAATTTTCTGAAATTTTGACGATACAAATGCTCAATTATTTCAGAGAGAATCTCATCATCGACTTTTTTTAGTATCTTGTCAAGCTCTTCATCCTTTTCGAATATTTTTGTGTTGTGCACATTATCGAAGCCATCGAAGAAGTTTATGAGATTTGATGATAATTGGGTGTATTCTGTTCCTTTGTAGAAGTCGACTGCTTTTTTCAGTTGGTCAGGCTGGTCAAGGATCCATTTGTCTTCTGCATACCTTATTATAATCATCCTATCAAGGATTCTCTGCGTATAAAATTTTAACTTGTCAAAATCCATCTCAGGGAACTTATCATGGATTTCCTCTGCAAGCAGGAACCTGCAGTAATTCATTAGGTTCAGGAAGTTTTCGTCTATGTCTGGCCTTTCTATACGATCCTCAAGGACTTCTATGTCACCACTTCTCAGACTATCCTCTGTTAAAAGCATTAAATCATCTATCCTTTCGAGATATTCTTTTGGTTTTTCCGTGTTTAGGACGATTTCACCTGTGTAAGCATTGAAAAGGCGGAATTTTTCAAAATTGGTTAGTATGGCCCATTTCACGCCAACGGTGCGGCCAGCATAATTGAGTACTTGCCTTTCTTCCTCAGTCCAATCAACAGGAAGCTTATGACCCTCAAGGGTTGTCTGGTGTGTCAAATCTTCCCTGGAAGGAACAACACCAAACTTTTTAGCTTCAACGAAAACAACAGGTTTATTATCTATTTTGAGTGTTATATCAGCATATCCTGCTCCACGGATATACATTTCAGCATCATATTCATGAGAATCGCGGACATTCCATCCTAGAGCCTCAAATAGGGGGTCTATGAAATCCTTTCTAACATTAGCCTCGTTTAGGATCTTCCGATTCTCAACATTCTCATATTTCTCGATTAGCCCTTCTATTTTTTCTTTGACCTTTGACTTTTCCATGGGGACCCCCGTTTTTCCTATTGTACAATTTCTTTTGTGGGGTTTATGATTTTTATTTTGTCGTCTTTTAATACTTTGAATTTTTCTTTCTTTTCTGTGTGTATGGGGTGGAGTTTTTCTGGTTCTATCTCTCTATTTCTGGGCCTGAGGCATGGCCTGATGCGTGCATCCCCTTGATTAGGGTTAAGTTGAAGTGTTTGAGCCAATTTTTCACCTTCTTGTAATCTATTAGCATTTCTTCATCGAATGGTTCTGTCATGGACCTTATATAGATTCCCTTTTCAGGTTTGATGTCAATCAATTCCTTGAGTTCGAAGAAGTCGCACCTAAAAATGTATTGGTCGGGCTCTTCTCTAAGATCCTTATAAGTTACGGTGTTTTCTAGTTTTAGGAATTTCCGCTCCCAACGGTCATAGTCTCTTTCTATGTAATATGGGTCCATTTTTTCTATTTCTGATGCTGGTAGCCATTTTCCATCGAAGCATGCATATGAGTCTCCTATGAGTCCCCAATTCTTCCTTGGCACATAGATGGCAACATCGCCTAGGCTTGGATAGTCTCCTGTTTGGAGTTGGTTGAGAATATAGGCCTGTTTTAAGTTTACTGTGAGTGTTCTGTCTGTGTTTTTTGCCACATTATAAAATGTTAGTAGTCTGTCAAGATCCCTTATAGGATAATCCACAATCACAAGATCCTTGGAATCTGATATGATTTTTGTGGCCCTTTTTTCTATGTCAGCTTCTGTTATGTTTTCTTTCTGGTCTATTCTCGTGCCTTCACAGATCATGGTTGTGGGACTGACCTTCTTGGCCTTTTTCACGAATTTTTTGGTGCCTTTTCCTCTTCTCCCGTGGAATCGCAGATCACCAGTATATACTATGGTTTCCTCGCTTGTTTCTATTATTTGGGCTGAAGCCCCTGGCAATGAATGGTCGACTGGTGTGAGTATTGCGGTAACTTCACCTATTTCGAATCGTTTATATGGTCTTGGTGTTTTTATTTCTCTTTCTATTTTTGAAGCTTTTAGTCTTTTGTATCCGTCGCCACGCTTCTTTGAAACAAAATGAAATGTCCTTTTTAAGCTTATTAGGTCTGTGAATGATTTTTTGCTTGTCTCCTCCAAGGCCTTTAAAATTATGTATGATTCCTGGGTTGTGTAAATTGGTATGTCTTCTCTTAGGTGGTTTATGTATGCTGAATGGTCCATGTGCGAATGGCTTAAAATCACCCCATCCACGCTGGGCTTATCCTCGCATGGCAGTCCACAATGCCTCAAATAATCTTCACGGTAAATACCTTTTATCCAGGGTAGTAGGCCTAATTCAACAAAGTCAAGGATTCCATTACATTTTCGTGGTTGTAGAAATGCTGAAAGGAACTTGTTGGCTTGTGAAAAGCTCATCCCAAAATCTAGGAATAGGCTGTTTTTGTCTTTGACCAGTATTTTATTGCCGCCGATTTCATCCACCCCACCATAAAACCTGAGGGATGTCATAAAAACATATATTTTACCCACCAAATACATAAAGGTTATGTAAGACGGTCTAAAGCTGGGGAGAGTTTGCATGAAAGCTGAATTAAACGATAAACAAAAAAAGAAAGTGAAAGAGTATTTTGAAAAGCTTTATCCAAGTTACAGAGAAAGTGGAGAGTTTGAAGAAGATGAGAAGGATATTTTGTACCGTATATCCTATTTCCAGAAGAAGTTCCGTGAAAAGGTAGATGGTCTTTCAGAGATTGACTTTGAAGAAATACTATCAAATACATGGGCCTTTAGAAGATTCAGGGGAAACATACATTATCACGCTCAAGAAATCATAGCAGATAATGGGATGGAAAAGGTCAGAGAAGCCTTTAAGATATTGACAGACACTTCCATGTCTCCACATAAAAGGTATGGAAAAGTTCTTGGGATGATTAAAGGCCTGGGATCAGCCACTATAACAGAGATTTTAGCATACCTTCAACCTCATGAGTGTGCTTTATGGAACCGCAGAGCCAGGGAAGCCCTCGACATCCTAGGCATAGACATGGTAGATACAAGTAAGTACGCGCTTTCACCAAAAGAATATAAAATTTATAACGAACTAGTAAAATCCATCCATAAACAACTAGATGAACCAGAAGGAGAAAAAATGGGTTTGTTTCTTACACATATCTTTTTCTTTGAATTAAGTCAAATGGGACAAGGACCCGACACATCGAGCATTGAAGATTTCGACCATGATGAAATACAGGATTTGACAATTCAGAATGTTAGGGGCCGCCGGCGAGTCTATACTTTTGACCATGATGAAATACGGGATTTGACGAGGGATATAGGTTTAATGTTGGGTTTTGAGGCTAATACAGAGGTTCAGGTTGCCCATGGTGCGAGGGTGGATGTGGTCTGGAGTGCCAGGATCGGAAACCTTGGAATCGTAAATTATGTTTTCGAGATCCACAAGAGGGGATCCATCGACAGCCTATTAATGAATTTGCAAAAGGCCAAGAGCAACCCCACAGTACAGAAAGTTATCGCAATATCAGACGAAGAACAATTAAAAAGGATAGAAAGAGAGTCTGAGGGGCTACCTGAAGAATTCAGACGCGATTTAACGTTCTGGTCCGTTGAAGAAGTCCTAAAAGTCGCTGAAAACCTCGAATCAGCTATGGAAATCATTGACAACCTTAACTTAACACCAGAACCATTCAAATAACCATCTCTATTCTTCTTTGGATGTTTCTATCGCCTTTCTTTTAGTTAATTTTTCCAGGATGATTTGGATTATGCCCCTGTTTTGTAGTCTTTCTACTTCGTTTTCCAGGTGGCTGATTTGTTTTTCTCTTTTCTTGTACACTTCTTGTAGGTGTTTGTGTTCATTTTTTAATTTATCATATTCGTTTTGTGCTTGGGCTAGTTGTTTTGTTAATTGTCTGTTTTCTTCTAGTATTTTTTCATATTTTTGGTATGTTTCTATTAGTTCTTGGAATTCTGGTTTTGGGAGTATACATACTTCTTCGTCGCATTTGAGGCCTTTTGATTCTACTTTGTCCTTTTTTAGGTTGATTGTGTATTGCTTTGTGGCGTATTGACGGCCTTTACGCTTGTATCTGCGCTCATAACACCTGATCACGGATTCTAGGCACTTCATATTGTAGTCTATTGTAAATTATACAATATAATATTGTAGTATATTGTAGAATATTTTCGTGTTACAATAATCTATTGGATCTCTT
>JACIVX010000018.1 GCA_014361295.1 Methanomassiliicoccales archaeon
CCCCAACTTTCAGATCTTTGCCCTCCGGACCGGGGCCGAGCTCCACCACCTCGCCCGCGAACTCATGGCCGATCACGGTGGGAAATTTTGTGAGTCCTGGATACAGCATATAGCCGTCTTGATCGGTTTCGTAGAAATGTACATCCGACCCGCAAATTCCGCAGGCTTTCACGCGGAGAAGGACCTGTCCTGGCCCGGGTTTGGGATCAGGGATGTCTTTAAGCTCGAGTTTCGGATAGCGCCAGATGCTTGCGCCCTCGATGGCTTTTCCGGTTCTCCGTTCAAACTCCGAGACCTGATAAGTGGGCCGCGGATCCCATTTGGCCTCCAAAACCAACGCCTTCACCTTTCCTCCTTTCGCAAACGTTTGTAAGCTTGATTATACTCAAAACTCTCGTACTCACAAATTTCAAAAGTTTAAGCTAGTGTCGGATCGATCTCGCTCAAGCGAACCAGGCGGCCTTCTGTCAGGGATCTTTTAGCTGCATACCCCATTACCACCGCAACCTTTCCGTCCCAACCGGTCACTGGAGGGCTCTTTCCTTCGCGCACAGCTTCAATAAAAGCGCGCATTTCCTCAATATAAGCTTCACGATAGCGCTCCATAAAGAAGTAATGTAAGGGAGCTGAGGTATACCCTTGCTCCGTGGCCAAGTATGTGGCATGCGGTCGAGGGTTCTCCGCAAAAAGTGCGCCTTTCTCTCCCAAAATCTCAATCCGCTGATCATGCCCATATACGGCTTTTCGACAGTTGGTGATGACCCCCAATGCTCCGCTTTTGAACCGGAGGATAACCACTGCGGTGTCCACATCACCCGCAGCCCCGATTTCCGGGTCCACCAGGACAGACCCTGTGGCGTACACCTCCTCCACCTCCCCTAGGAGGAAACGGGCCATGTCGAAGTCGTGAATGGTCATGTCGAGGAAGATCCCCCCTGAGACCCGAACGTAGGAGATGGGCGGAGGCGCAGGATCGTAGCTTGTGATCTTGAGAAGCCAAGGCTTTCCGATTACTCCTTGGGAGAGAAGTTCCCGCAGGCGGCGAAAATGGGGGTCGAAGCGGCGGTGAAACCCCACCTGCAGGATTACTCCGGCTTTCTTCACGGCCGCCAAAATCGTGTCGATCTCGGAGAGATCTAATGCCAAAGGTTTTTCACAAAAGATGTGTTTTCCCGCGGCCGCGGCAGCCTGAATGATCTCAGCATGGGTGTGAGTGCTAGTACAAACAAGAACTGCCTCAATCTCCGAGTCATATAAGAGTTCATGGTAATCGCCAGTGATTTTGGGAATATTGAGTTCTCGAGCCAGGTTTATCGCTGCTTCCTTGAACACATCCGCCACCGCGACCAACTTTGTATTTTTTAACTCTCCCACTAAATTACTAGCGTGAAGTCTCCCGATCCTTCCTGCTCCAATTAAACCGATTTTCAAAGGCTGTGCCATCCTGTCCTCTCCTTTACCTAACAGCCCCTAACGCCAATCCTTGGACAATGTACTTTTGGAGCACAAGAGCCATAAAAAGCACCGGCAGAGTGGCCATAGTCGCAGTAGCTGAAACCGCCCCCCACATGAGGCCGTGGGCTTCCCTCATACCCGCAATGGCTACAGGCAGAGTCATAGCATGACTGCGTGTGAGGATTAAGGCAAAGAGGAAATCGTTCCAAGACCAAATAAAGCAGAAGAGAGCTGTTACTACAATCCCTGGAGCAATGAGAGGAAGAGTAACACGACGGATAACTCCAAGATGAGAACAGCCATCTATCATTGCGGCCTCTTCCAGTTCTCGAGGAACCTCTGCTACAAATCCTTTTATCATCCACACAGCAAAGGGAATAGTAATAATAAGATGAGGAATAATTACCGCAATATGAGTGTCCAAAAGGTGAAGTTGGTTCATCATCAGGAAAAAAGGCACCGCAGCGACTATAGGAGGGAAAAATTTCAGCGAAAGAATCCAGAAAGGCAATGTGTCGCCTCCTACTCGATATCGAGCAAAAGCGTATCCGCTTAACAATCCCACCAAAATAGCAATGGCTGTAGCCGATGAGGAAATGATAAGACTATTAACAAAGAACTGCCATTTTGTCTCAATGGCAAAGCGCCAGTGTTCTAGTGTAGGACGCATTGTTAGAAAACACGGCGGAGATCGCATTAACTCGTCCGAAGGTTGAAAAGAGGTGAGAAGCATCCAATAAACGGGGAAAAGTGTGAAAACTAAAGCAAGCCCAATGATAAAATATATAAAAAATTTGCTGAGAAACCTTTGCATACGCAAGCTCATCTTCGTTCCCTCCCTATTATTTTAAGAAATATAGTGACTCCAACAGAAAGCAGCATGGCGAGTACCCAAGCAGCACTTGAGGCTCGTCCAATGTCCCAGTAACGGAACCCCATAAGGTAGGTATAGATACCGATGGTCTCGGTGGCAGTACCCGGCCCCCCCATAGTCAAAACATAAATAATATCGAAGCTCTGGAGTATGGCCAGGGCTCGCATAACGATGACCAAGGCAATCACCGGTTTAAGAAGAGGGAGGGTCAAGTACCAGAATATCTGCAGACCCGAGGCACCATCAACCTTTGCGCTCTCGTACGGTTCCGTAGGTAAAGAAACTAACCCCGCTAAGAGCACCCCCATCATGAACGGTGTCCACTGCCACGTGTCAATAAGAACCACCGTAAGCAATGCAGTGCTGGCAGAGGTGTGCCAGAGGGCACTGGGTAGACCCATCGCGTTAAGAAAGTAGTTGATGGGGCCAGAGCGTGTCTCAAAAAGAAGTCGGCCCATGTACCCAACCACTACCGGGGTAATCATCATAGGGATGAGAAGAAGCGGCTGTACCATCTTTTTTCCCCGAAATTTACGCGTAAGCAAGATGGCTAACCCAAAGCCAATGGGGAACTGCAAGCCAAGTTCTCCCAGCAAAAGCAGCCCTGTCACCTTTAGAGCGTTATGAAAACGTGGATCGGTAAAGAGATGAATGTAATTTTTAAACCCTACAAAGGGATGTCGCGGCATTCGCAGGTCATAAAGGCGAAAACTTACGGTGAGGGAATAAATCATAGGAAAGATAACAACCAAAATTAGTATAATTATAGTGGGTAACACTAAAAACAATGGACCACGTCGCCTTCTGGTCATCCTTCATCCCTTCTAACCCGCTAAAATAACGGGGGGACTACACAAAGTCCCCCCGTTCCTCGGTTTGGGGGAGATTAGCGCCACAACTTAGCGTAGAACTCCTTCTGAGATTCCCGCCCAAAGCGGTCGGTGATCTTGTTCCACTCCGCAGCAACCATGTTCAACGCTTCTTGCGCGGTAGCGATCTCGCCTGCCAAATACTTTGAGATATAGAGATCGAGCTTATCCATGTACTCAAATGCGCCTGGAATCTTCAGGCACGGGAAGCCATGCTGTAACGCATCGAGCTCACTGTTCAGGAATTGATCAATACCGGGCACCTGGGCGCGCCACAGTGGAGAGTTCACGTGAGAGTAGCGGTTTGGATCCCAGCCACTTTCAGGGCTCATAACCCACTTAAGACTTACCGCGCCAGCGCCAAACATGTAGTTAAGTACGGCCCAAGCAGCGTCCTTGTTCTTGCTGTCACGACAAATAGAGGCTACCCACGCGGAGTCCACCAGAGTGTATTGATAATATACACCGTCCTTAACCATGCCTGGTATGGGAGCAATGCCTAGTCTGGGCTCCGGAGGGCTCGCTACCGGCAAAGGAGCGAGTTCTTTGAAACGACGACCTTCATCAGGCCAATGTATCCATATGGCCACCCGACCGTCTTTCATAGTGGCATTAAAGAGCTCGTCCCACTCCCATCCAAGCACACCGGGCGGTGAGTACTTGAGAAGTTCCTTCATGTTCTCCAGGGCTGCCACTGCAGCTGGCGAGTTAATTAAGGGTTCCATAGTCTCAGGATCAAAATAGTGAGGGTTGGGAGCGCTGAAAGGGATGTACCGAAAGAGGTACCAGTAATAGACACGGCCACGTTTAGCCTGATCGGCATAACCGTAAAAGTCTTTGGTCAGAATGCTTCCGGCCAGCTTCTCTCCCTTCTTACGGGTAAAAAACTCTGCCAAGTCTACTATTTGATCCCATGTTTTAGGCGGGTCAGGAAGTTCGTACCCATACCTGGCCTTGAATGCAGCTCTTTCTTCGGGGTTTTCGAAGAGGTCTTTACGGTAATAAAGAAGAAACGTGTCCCCATCCAAAGTTACAGAATAGATTTGGCCGCCCCACATGTTATGGAAATCCCGAAATCCCGGAAGATAGTCACCGAAAGCAAAATCGTCGCCTGTTTTTATGATAAAATCGTCCAGAGGAACGAGATAAGGCTCGAAGTCGCCAATCCACGCGGAATTATACTGTACGATATCAAAAGCCCCAGTACGAGCAGTAAGCTCAAGAAGTACGCGAGAATATATCTCTTCGGGGCTAATCTCCACCACATTAAGCGTTATTCCTAAACGCTCTCTTATGTTTTGGGCCTCCATGTACCAGGGAGTAGCATGATGCCCAGAATGAACCGCAACCGTGATCGTAACCCCTTCAAAGGGTTTCTCCGCAGCTAAACATCCCACAAACAAAACCCCGCACAGAAGTATTAACCATTTTTTCATCACGCTCGACCTCCTTTCATCAATTTTTGCTTCTCAAAAGCCTTATTTTTGTCAGCTCTCACCTCCTTTCTGTGAGGGAAGTTATCTCCCCAAGGGCAAAAGCCTCTTCCTCAGGCAATTTTACCGATTCCAAAACTTCATCTAAGTTGACGAACACCTTATGGATAGCCTCGCCCCAAAGTTCTACGGTTTCCTCCGACTGCGCAAAAAGGGGATATCGTTCTGAGCCGATTACGATGGAAGAATTAAGAAGTTTCATTGTCTCTGGATATTCAAGGGGATTATAATTAATTTGCCTTGCTCCGGGGAAACTCCACGGAAAACCCTTGCCAAATCCCTCTTTCTTTTGAAAGAGGGGGTTGGCCGGCAAGGGAAAAGTCTGCCACAAGACCGCAGGAACACCCTCCGCCTGCAATGCTAGGAGAACTTTGTCCCTAAATGCCGTGTCCTTCTCCTTAACGCCCAACTTTTCCGGCAAGAGTCGGGCGCGATATTTATGGTAAACGTGAGTTCTATCGGGAGGACAATATGGAAGCTCAATGCCTTCGATCTTCTTCAAAAAAGCATTAAGAACTGCGGCGTTGCGACGAGCATTTTCGTTGATCTCGTCCAAACGCTCAAGCTGAGCTCGGGCAATGGCTGCGGTGAGCTCCGGCATTCGGTAGTTCCACCCTAGAGTGTGCGCTACGTAAGAGCGACGCTCCTTCTCTCGAACTTGCTCTCCGAACATGCGGACCATGTCTGCGCGTAACCAATACTCTTTATGGTTAGTAACAAAAAGACCACCTTCACCTGCTTGAAGATTTTTCGTTTGGTTTAAGCTAAAGGCTGCCATATCCCCCAAGGTACCAACCTTTTTCCCTTTGTACGTTGCACCTGGAGCCTGAGCAGCGTCTTCTATGAGCACTAAACCATATTTAGAAGCCATTGAACATATCTCGTCCATGTCCGCTGGTAAGCCATGAATATGAACAGCAATAATCGCCTTAGTATTTTCGGATATTTTTTCCTCAATTTGTTGTGGATCTAAATTAAAAGTTTTCGGGTCGATGTCAACAAAGACAGGAATTGCACCCTGATGCATAGCAGCTGTAGCAGAAGCAAGAAAGGAAAAAGCACTCGTAATAACTTCGTCACCGGGCCCTATTCCCGCTGCCGCAACGGCTATATGCAATGCTGCTGTACCGCTATTGACTGCAATGCAGTATTTTACCCCTAAATAATGTGCAAATTCCTCTTGCAGCGCCTTTACTTGAGGGGCATAAGCCCCTGCTAAGATTCCTGAATTAAGAACCTCGTTAATCAAAGAGCGATCACGTGGTGTAATCTGAGGCCACGGTACAAGAAGATCACTTGGTACGGTAGGCACACCGCCATTAATAGCAAGCTTGTTACTCATTTGAAAACCCTCCTCTTCTTTATTAGTTATGCAAACGTTAACATCATAGTATAAAGCGCCGACTGCCCTAGTGTCAAGGAGACACTTGTCACCCAGAGTAACTGCTTGGCAGAGCCCAACAAGTTTCCTAGCTAAGTGTAAGTGAGAAAGAACAACAAGAAAATGGCCATGCAAACCAGGGTAGTGTCTCAGGAAGTGTGTCCGTGGGGCAGCATGGTAGCCTTCCCGTTGGAAGAGACTAGCGAAAGGAGGGAAAGCTACCATGCAGAAGGAAACCCGTGACGAGATCACAAAGGGGTTCGCGGAGGAGCTCAGGCGATGGTCCGAAACATTCTGGAAAGCCTCATGCGGGAAAAAAGGGAGATCTATCTTAGGGAGCACCCAACTAAGGCGAACGGCTACTACACCCGGGACCTCCTCACCCTCACCAGCCCACTTGAGAACCTTAGAGTTCCCCGCGTCCGGGAAGGGGATTTCAAACCCGAAGATCCCGTCCTATCGGAAGCGCGCCTCGTTGGAACCTTCCGAGGCCATCCTCACCCTGTACGCCGTCGGGGTGAGCACCAGGAACATTTCCCGCTTTCTGGAAGGCGTTTACGGCGCTTTTTACTCCCCGCAAAGCGTCTCCCGTCTCCTCGCGGTCGCCGAGGAACAGGTGAGACTCTCGGGAAAGGCCCCTAGCGGAGGAGTACTACGCGGTGTTTCTAGATGGGACTTTCCTTCCCACCCGCCGTGGAAAAACGGCCAAGGAACCGGTGTACATGGCCCTGGCGATCAAGTCGAATGGGCGCTGGGAGATCCTCGGGTTTTGGCTGTTTGGGGCGGAAGGGGAAAGCGCCAAGAATTAGGAGGAGGTACTCAAAGACCTGAAACGACGGGGGATCCAAACGGTGCGAATCTTCATTACCGATGATCTTCCGGGTTTAGAGGAGGCGATCAAGAAGATCTTTCCAAAAGCCGATTGGCAGCTGCGCGTTCTTCATGCAGTCCGCGATGCGTTGAACAAGGCTCACAAGGCGGACCGGGAGGCGCTGGCTGAGGATCTCAAGCGGGTGTACCGCGCAGAAACCGAGGGGGAGGCTAGGGAAGCGCTACAGAACCTTCGGGAACGCTGGGGTGTAATCTATCCCAAGATCGTGGAACGCTGGGAGGCCAAAACCTATGCGCTATTGACGTTTCTTCGTCATCCTAAGCCCATCCGGCGGTATTTGTACACCACGAATCAACTGGAGCGGCTGGCGAAGGAGGTGAAGCGCCGAACGAAGGTGGTGGAGGTGTTCTGTGGAGAGGAGGCGGTGGAAAAGCTTTTGTACCTGGTTTTGAGTCACTTGAACGTGGCATGGGGAGCGCGAAGGCTGCGGGGATTTGCGGAAATCGAGATGGGAAGCTACTATGCTGACCTGACACACTAAACGGGCCACTATGTGAACAAGCCTACGGGGGTCCGCAAAAATTTCCTAGCTCTAGAGGGTTTTTCACAACGCGCTTCGCTCGCGCCCTGACCCAAATCGGAGCGTGAGCCATGGCTACTCCTAAGCCCGCTATCTCGATCATGGAAACGTCGCTTTCTTGATCGCCTACGGCCACTACCCGCTCGAGAGATACCCCCAACTGCGCACACAGCCATGCCAACGCTTCCCCCTTGGATACCCCAGGAGGCAGTACCTCCAAAAAATTCTGTTCGGATTGAACCACTGTCAGCCCTAAACTTACAAGAGTCGCTTTCAGCTCCCTCAGACACGGAGGGTCGCCGATCAAAAGCATCTTCAGCGGGTTTTCCTGAGCCAATTTTTCAAGCGAAAACACGCAGCGTATTTTAAGCCC
>JACIVX010000019.1 GCA_014361295.1 Methanomassiliicoccales archaeon
AGCGAGAACAATTACCGGAGAAAAGGATCTCAAAAAGGCTGCCAAAATACTGTATGAATGGGGCGCGAATCTAACAATAATCACCCTAGGAGAGAAAGGAGTTCTCTTCTACAATGGAGAAAAGTTCATGAAGTTTGAAGCTTTGCCAATCAGCGAGATAGTTGACCCTACTGGAGCTGGAGATGCCTTTGCTGGAGGTTTTTTGGCCTATTACGTAAAAGAAAAACCTATAGAAGAATGCATAAACCAGGGGTTGCTAAGGGCAAGAGAAGTCTTGAAGAAGAAGGGAAGCTGGAGTATTGAAGTCTAGTCGCTCGTCACCATCCTAGAGAACAGGTATAGAGAGATCAATACAAGTACCGCAATGGCCGTCACCTCAAACTTGGGCATGACCGCCGAAAGTCCCCCTATTAAAATGTATGTCGGAATTGCCAGAAGAGATGCTACAGTGACTATTAAGTAGTGTTCCCTTGGGGCCTTTTCTCTATCCAAGTACGCAGATTCAATGAAAATAAGTCCTAATACCACCAAAAACAGGCCCTCAATACCCCCTACTTTGTAGTATACTAAGAACCCCATAAGAGCTATAAGAAATAAGGTACCAAAGAAATATGAGAAAAACGCTAATGGCGCAAATGCTAATACTGGTAGGAGGTCTTTATATCCCAGTAAAATAAACGCCATAATGACGAGTGGAATTGGAGAAAATCTTATTCCAATCTTCATAGCCTAATAACCTCCGAAATAGCTGTTTTAAGGGGCTTGGTGATATCCCAGTCTATTATCAACGCGTAGGGAGAGAGTTTCCTAAGGTAAGCCTTTCTCCTGAGGTCCAAGATTTTAATAGCAAGATCTTCTTCCTTGCTTTTTGGTTTTAGAGCAGAATACGGGTCTGGAGAAATCACTATTATCTTGTAACCATAATGATACATCATCTTTAGTGCCTTTCTGCTCTCCTCACTTACAAGTGGAGAAATATAAATTATTTGAGCATTTGCTGGGAAGCGGGTTCTTATGAGGTGTTCCACCTGATATGCTATTAGATTGTTCTTACCGGGCTTTGCGGTGCTTAACAGATCAACACATTTGAAGAAATGCCTCTTTCCATAGTCCACCCGGGCCCAAAGGGGAACACTTTCTGAAAGCAAAAGACCAAAACTTGTTCCATTTTTGAGACTGTCTAGCATAAGAGAAGCTGCCGCTCTTACAGAGTAGTCTATAACCTCAGCACCTTGGTAACCTGCATCAAGAACTATTACAACGTCCACCTTCCTCTCACTTTCATATTCGTTACTCATTATCTTGCCAAGTTTGGCTGTTGCTTTCCAATTAATTATTTTAAATGGATCTCCAGACTGATACTCTCTAATTGCGTGAAATTCGACCCCTTCACCAATTCTGGGAGATGGTAATGGACCGACGGTGATTTTCGTTCCCTTTGTGGAATAAGGAGTTATTATGTCCTCAATAAGAGGCACTCCAATAAGTTCACCATATAATTCAATCTCCTTATCTTTTTTGAAAAAGCCAAAAGGATCTTGGTAACTCATCCTAATTTTGTTGAACTTGTGAACTCCTCTACGAACTTTAATTTTATATGAAACTTCTCTAACCTCGTCTTTTTTTAGCGAGAGTAAAAATTCTTTACTGCCTTCAACTATTTCAAGTTCTTCTGAAACATCTTCGGTTATTTTAAGCTCGGGACCCTCTCTTTTGACTTGACTTTAAGCTTTACTTCTATAATCTCCCCCTCGAGAATCCTATCGTGAGGGAGAATGCGCTCAATCTCTACATCAAGTCGAGGTTTGAAAAAAGCTATTGCAATGAAAAAGAGCCACATTATAGGGAGTGTCAAGTAAATCATGTCCCACCTTAATGTGAAAAATGCCATTAAAACTCCTAACCACAGAGCTAATAAAAGCTGAAGTGCCTTTCCTGTTGGATAAAACTCCCTCATGGCCCTCACTCGAATTTTGGCACTGGTATTTTCTCAAGCATTTTTTCCATAACCATCTCTTGGCTAACTCTAGTATACCAAAGCTCTCTCTTCAAGATAAGGCGGTGACTTAAAGCAGGAATGGCTACTTTCTTTACGTCATCAGGAATTACATAATCTCTCCCTTCCAAAGCAGCGTAAGCTCTCGAAAGCCTAAGCAATGCCAAACTTCCCCTTGGTGAGGCTCCAACTTCAATTTCTCTCTTGTTTTCTCTAGTAGCCCTTACTATTTCAGTTATATAATCCAGAACTGCATCGCTTATATAGACTTCTTCAATTGCCTTTTGCATCTCCGTGATCTCCTCTGCTGAACTCACTTGGTTTATATCTACTTCTTCTTTCTTCCTTCCAATTCTTCTCTTTAATATTTCAACCTCTTCCTCCTTTGTGGGGTACCCCACTCTCAACCTGACTAAGAACCTATCTAATTGGGCCTCGGGGAGAGGATAAGTTCCCTCCTGCTCTATCGGATTTTGAGTTGCTATCACCACAAAGGGCTTTTCAAGGTAGTAGGTTTTGCCTTCTATTGTTACCTGTCTCTCCTGCATTGCCTCAAGCAGAGCCGATTGAGTTTTTGGGGGTGCTCTATTAACCTCATCAGCGAGTAGAATATTCGTGAATATCGGGCCTTTCTTGAATTCAAATTCAAGGCTCTTCTGGTTAAAGACACTAACCCCCAAAATATCTGACGGCAACAAATCTGGTGTGAACTGGACTCTTCGGAAGTTAACCCCTAAAGCTGCTGCAAAGCTTTTTGCCATTAGAGTCTTTGCCAGGCCTGGCAAGTCTTCAATGAGTATATGTCCATCAGCCAGAATTGTAGCAAGTATTAATTTCAGGACTTCCGTTTTCCCAACTATGGCTTTCCCAACTTCATTTAAAATCTTATTCCCCTTTTCGTGAACTTCTTCTATTTTCATTTACATCCGCCTCCACCCTTTTAATGGCATTTTCAAGATTATCTAAAAAATTCCCTTCAGGTAGGGAAGTAAAGATCTCTCGAGTTCTTGCTTTTGCTTTCTCTCTATTATCTTCAAGAATTTCATATATCTCCAAAATTGCATCAGAGAGTATTTGCCTTGCAATTGTTCTCTTCCTTGCCATCTTTATGATGTCAGTGAGCCTCTCAACATCCGTCTTCTTTTTCCTCACATTTCCTCTTCTTCTAGGTAAATATGGGAACTCAGTTTCCTCCAATACAAATGCAAGAAGAATCACGCCAGCAATTAAAACAGCAACCCATCTAACCATATAGGAGCCTGCAAAGAACGCTATTAATACAAAAGGAAAGGCTAAAATGATTGCAAGGTTAAACCTCATTTACATCACCTTTAATTCTCGTATAGAGGTCATAAGCTTTCCTAGCATCATCCATTGTAACTTTTTCAGGTGCATATTTTGCTTTTTCAAAGAGCTTTGCAAGACTCACATAGGCCTCATGTTTATACTTCACCTTCTCAGCATGTTCCCAGTGTGTCCAGCTTCCTCTGTAAGGGATGCCCAAAAGTCTGAGCCATGTTACCGCATTTTTATACAATTTGATTACTATCTCATTTGGATCTCCGAGGAAATTTATGCCTTCTTCCTCCAACTTTTTATCAAATTTCTCTACGATCTCTTTAAGTCTTTTCCTCTCCTTTGCGGCTCTTAAATCAAGATAAAATCTAACAGCAACATAAGCCAAAAGTGTCACAAGCACTCCAAAGAAGGCATATAAATAGATACTCCCTTCGACAGATGAACCTAACGGGTTTTGGAAGTATCTCTCATAAAAGCTGACATTATAACTCTGATTAACATGGTAGACCCCTCCTGTCTGGTTAATGGTTATGTTTGACAAGGGTGTCTTATACGCCTTATAAAGGAGTGGAAGGGCTATTATGATAGAACCAACTATCATAGCAAGAAATATCCCCCAATTTACTTCGTAATCTGGGCCTTTTTTGACAAAGGGATCTCCAACTTCAAGAAAGATCTGAATTAATATTATCCCTGCAATAACTATCAAAATAGCAAAGAACAGACCAATCAAGTAATAGTCTTGAGTTCCCTTTTTAACCTCTCCAATTTTAGCTTGAGAGCTTATTATAGCACTCATTAGTAGAACGATGATAAAATAAAGGATTGTCAATCTACGCTTCATAATCTCTCATCTGTAAATCTATGCAAAGATAGGTTTAAAAAGTTTCATAACGGGAGAAAACCTGGGTGAAAATATGGAAAAAATCCCACTGCTTTTCGTTGAGAGCACTGCTGAGGAATGTGTGGAGGATGATAAGGCGAAGATAGATTGTATAATTATTCAGAAAAACATAGAAGTGAGGTTAAAGAAAGAGGAAAAACTTCCTGCTTTTATAGATGTAAAAAAAGCAAAATTCATGAAAAAAGAAGTCTATGACAGATTTCGTTTCTATGTAGACAAATATGAGCATAGAATGATTTGTGATGTGATAATAGTATTGCCAGATAGAAGAACAGAAATAAGACTTTACAAAGGGGATGAACTAATGCTCCTACCCGTAGAAGGATACGTTTCAAGTATAATCGCAGAGGTCGGGAATAGAGTTAGAAAAAGTGATGCATTTGCTGCAATAACAACTAAAAAAGGGGAGGTACACTACCTCAAACCACCCAAGAACGGAACAGTGATTTACATCGATGAATTCACCAACAGACCACACTATGTATACTATCTCCTTCCAGAGGAGCTTTAATATCCTTTAGTGCAAAACTGAAGTCTGAGGGATTAATAATAGGGAGCCTATTTCCAAAGGGCGTTATGGGAGGACGAAAATATTTTCACCTTGAGGAAGAGGCTTTCACTATTCGTACGAGAAGTTTTGGCCGAGTGCTTTAACATTAGGTCCTAATTCTGTGTCCCAACCAGCAGAAAAACTGGTAAGAATTACAGGAAAAGTAGGAAGTGGGCTGTCGTATTAAGAGGTGGGAACCAAGCTTGCATGAACATGGCCATTCTGCTTACCCTTTATATGTTGTCCTATTTGAGGTCCTTGAGCTGAACAAGCGAAATGGGTCGAGATTTCTCAACCCCCAAGGACCGCAAAAACTTTCAGATAAGGCCTTTCTTCCTCATAGAATACATGAGGATCGAGAACTTGCTCTTGGAAAGGCCGAGCTTGCAGACTAACTCACTGTGATTGGGTTTTCAAGTGTGAAGAGGCTCTAGCGAGAGTTAATCACATGCCTTCAATTATCGCCCTTACATTCTCCTTAATTCTCATTTTTAAAGTGTCTAGTTTATCCATTCCCTGAATCGTCCTCGTGTTGTTAGCACTTGTAATTATCAAAGACCATCTATGCAGTTCATGTTTTTTCAGTTCATCCTGGAACATGACAAGGAATTTAGAACCTTTTGCCTCTACTTCAATTATTTCAATAGACCTATCGCCCAGTTTTGTTGAGTAAATCTCTCTTGTTTTTAACCCACTAAATTCTCTTTCAAGCATTTCCGCAAATTCTCCCATATAAGGTCACCTAATAGTAATTAGAGCGAATTCCTATATATACCTTATCACAAAATTGTATAACGCTGACCAAAAATGTTATAAGGGCAATGAAAGAGTTAATCTTGAAAAAATTTAGTTGGTGGAAAGAATGAAAGTTGAAAAAGGAGATTTTGTAGTTTTTAACTACATTGGAAAATTTGAGAATGGAGAAATCTTTGATACTACTTATGAGAATATTGCCAAGGAAGCTGGAATTTATATGGAAGATCGAACTTATGGTCCTCTTGGAGCTAACGTTGGTGTTGGTGAACTCATCCCTGGAATAGATGAAGCTCTGTTAGGAATGGAAGTCGGAGAAAAGAAGATCATAACAATCCCTCCAGAAAAAGGATACGGAATGCCAAGAGACGACTTAATAATTAACGTTCCTACAAGTGAATTTGAAAAAGCAGGTATAGAGCCTATAGAAGGGGCTTATATCATGACGGACAGCGGAATTGCACAGATAACTGCTATTGGAGAAGAAAACGTTACTCTGGATTTTAACCACCCGTTAGCTGGAAAGACTCTTGTTTTTGAAGTTGAGATAGTTGATGTAAAAAAAGAAACCTCAGATGAACCCGAGGCCTGATATTTGAACTCTAGTAGCCACAATAAATACCAAAAGACCCATTATGGCAAGCATTGCACTATACTTGAACCCTGCAGAAAATTTTCCTTCTCTTATTATTCCAATCCCCAACCCAGAGACTATCGCTTGGACCCCTACAAATGCCAGAAGAATGTTATAAATTGCATCCATAGGCAAGTTTAAGCCAATTTCTGGGGTGTTCATGCTTCCCATAAGTTGAGAGACTATACCAAGGATACCTGGGCCAAGAAATCCACTCGCGATTATAAAGAACATCGCTTGCATTCCTGTCGAGGCCCTTCTTTCTTTTCTTATCCTTAAAATCTCACGAACATCGTTAGCAACAGCTACCAATACATCTGCCATCGGTGCACCTCTTTCATAAGCTTCTAAGATTATCATGGTGGACCTGTATATAACAATTGACCTCCTATTTCTTAATGCAAAAGCCTTTAAAGCTTCATACGTGGATCTACCTCTTTTTATCTCATTGACTGTCCGTTTAAATTCGTCCGTTAGAGCTCCAAATCTAGCAGTCGAGGCTTCTTCTAAGGCTTCTGAAAATGAAACTCCCGCTCTAAGAGAACTTGCCAAATAGAAAAAGGCATCTGGAATGTTATTTTCCATGCCTTCAGTTTTTTTAGTCACTTTCCAATAAGGATATATCCATCCTATACCTAAGAACATAGCAAAAAATGCAGGAAGAGTATAAAGTTTTACTGGAGAAATCAAGAAAACAACCACTGCAACCAAAACTCCTAATAAAATAGATACTAAGAGAAATTCCAAGGCTAAAAATGAAATCCCCGCAGAATACAAGAACAATTCATACCTTCTAGTCCATTTTTTCGGAATTACTTTTCCAAGTACCTCTGCAAGTGGATGAAGAAATCTAATTTCTGCCATTTAATCACCTCGGCTCACTACGTTTTATCATAAAGACCACCATAGCCGAGATTGCCGGGAACCCAAATAACAAAATAACTGCCAATGCTGATGGTGGCATTACTACACTCCTTGACATCATTGAAGCTGCAAGTATTGCGACAACAAAAAGTGTAGGCATTATGATTGTAATAAACATATAAACAAATGCTATACCATTGACTTTCTGTATGTATTCCACAAGCTTCATTCTGTACTCAAAGGAAAAATCCTCAGCGAGCTTATATAATATGTCTGCAAGGTTTCCACCAAATCTTATGGCTCTCAATATTTGTTTTACTACCCTACTAATATTTTCAGAGGCCATTTTCTCCTCAAATCTTATTAAAGCGTCTTCAAAAGAAGTTCCTCCATGCATATCCCTTACTATGAGTTCAAATTCTTCAGATATTGGGCCATAATCGGCATTTGCAACTGAAACCATACTCTCCGCTATACCAACACCTGCGCTCAAGAGAGAGGCCATGTGGCGCAATACATATGGTAGGGCCTTTTCTACCTCTACTACCCTAGCTCTCCA
>JACIVX010000020.1 GCA_014361295.1 Methanomassiliicoccales archaeon
ATCCCGCCAGAAAGAATTATTCTGCCCTTTCTGCATACAATTTCAATTTCAGTGTCTTTCTTCTCAACCCGCTCAACCTCATAACCAAGCTCTTTGAGAATTTTGATTGGGAAGCTTTTAATGACTTCGACAAGTTCTGCATCTCTCTTCAGCCCGATGACTATCTTCACTTCCGAAACGTCCTCAAAAACTTCGACCAAGTGCTTTTTTCCAAGTTCTAGCACGTAAATCTGTCTTACTTCTGCTCCTTGCTTTAGCAAGAGTTTGATTGGCCTTTCAGCGAGTTTTTGCAGCTCTTGCTTGAATGCAAGGCCAAGTAGGTTTCTCAAATTCAAGGCTTCTCTTTCGAAGAGTTGGGCATAGTTCACGGCTTTTTTCAGTGCGTTTGTGTTGTTTGCGAACAATAGCACTCCATCCTTCTCGAAAAACTCTCTTAAAACTCCTTCCAGGCACATCACCTCCGACCCACTAGTGCATTATGGCGTAGCGTGCAGGCGAATATTTAATCTTACGAATTAAATAAAAAAGTTCAATTCCACTCCAGGTCCTCTCGAATGGGAATGAAGATAATGGCCTCTTGCTCTTCAGTTTTTAAGCTAATTATGGCTCCGTTGGATTTTAAACACTTTTCAAATAGCTTTTTGAGTTCTTTTTGACTGAATTTTCTTGCTTCATTTCCCCCGATATTAATACTCTCATGATTCGTTTTGTCTTTTAGTTTTTGGACTTCTTCGGGGTTCCCATAATATTCACAAATTTGAACAGTCTTATCTCGTTTAATCCCATTGGTAATTTGATTGATAACATGAAATGTGCGATCCACGATAAACTCTGCTTTTTCGTCTCTCACGATAAGATGGGGGCTTTTCAGGTAGGGATTCATAAGAAAGACCTTCAATAAGTCGTTAATGACTTCTTTTCCCATTAACTCTGAAGGGATTTTCTTTTCTTTGATTAATTTCATGATTTTAACTACGCTTGCATGCTTGATTAACCTTTTCGTTTGGTTCTGACCTCGAGAGAGTAACTCAGGCTTCTCGAACAGGTTAAATTGTGGAGATAAATTAAGGGCAAACTTGGAGTTACACTAACTTGTTATTGCCAAACCTCTCTCCTTTTAAAACCCTTTTTTGGACTTTTTTCAAACATTAAAGCCATTTTGATTATTTGTCAGCTAATTTCTCATATAATAAGCTGTTTCTATTCAAAACAGGCCCTCTCATGCAAAAAATTCCTTGAGATTTTATGCCCTTATTGAAGCTATCAAGGGAAAAACACTCTCTCCGTTTACATTAACTTAATATCAATAGGGATTTATCCGGAAAAATATTTGGGAGAAAAACTAAAATAAAAATTCAGCAATCGCTCTTTCTCATCAGCTTCACTAAATCATTCACTATTTTTTCATATCTCTTGACTTTTTCGTTTTCCCATTCATCCCTGAAGTCGTCTCTCATAATGTAAATTCCGTCCAATACTTCTTCTGCCATTGCTCTAAATCTGCTTTTCCCGTTAGGCGATCGTCTTTTTGGGTTTATATCAAAGTATTTATCATTATCAGGAGTGACTAGGTAGACTTTAATGTGCTTAGTTGCATTTGATTTTAATAACAAGCTTTTCCAATAGTTTAGGGCGTATATTTTTCCGTCCTTTAGGGTAGTTTTGCACCAGATTATCGCCAATACTTTTGCATCCACGGGGTTTAAAGGATCAATAGCTGCAATGACAATGTGTGGATTGGGGACTTTTGAATAATTTTCTAACTTAACAGTAAGTTTTCGAATAAGATTTTTGTTCTTTTTAACCTCCTTTTTTGAAAACACGGTGAGATTCTTGATCTCTGGGTCGTCTTTGTATTTTTTCTTTAACTCCCTCACATAGACCTTGAGAGACTCGTACACTAATTTTTGAAACCTATGTCCGATAAATCTGCCCCAAGACTCCGTGGCACCTTTATTTTGAGCTTTAGCAGTCGTGTAGTATTCATGTTTGAGATTTTTCATTTGTGTATATGCTTCTACAGGAGTTATTTCTCCATTATTGAACTTTCTCTCGATTTCATTAAACTTCTTTTTGAGTTCTTTCATATCACGGGCACTGCTCTTAAGGGATTTCTTTAATAACATGCTTATCCCCGCCATCACACCACCTCCTTTAATGTGGTGTTAGCAGAAGGGGAGAATAAATTTAGCTCTTTTCGCTTACCTGGAAAAACTAGGTTTATACTCTGTCACGTAAAAGACCTAAAGGGTGATGGCAATGAGGTATTACCTGACCTACACCTACAACCTAATAAACCAGAGAATCACCACAAGGGTTTATTCCGACCAGCACCTAGGAAAGATTGTGCGGAAGCTCGTGAAAGCAGGACCGCTGAAATTTTTTGTCATAAATCGTGTAGTGCAGGCTTTAATTGACAAAAGACGTTGTGAGGAAGCGTATCTTCTTCTAATGAGCATTCCGGAAGTGTTCATTGATAAAGCAACGAAAAAGATCGTCATTGCAATTCCTTTGTTGCCAAATCCTTGTTGAAGTTTTCCTTTTTCTTTTATTTTTTCAGCTAATTTTAATATCCCTCGTGCCTTTTTTCAAATCATGAGCGCGTACAATCCTCTTAATAGTAAAAGAGTGGCACGTCGACTTATTGGTGAGCTTGAGATAGATGACTTAATGAAAGTTTATGAGGTCATGAAAGAGAAAATCAAAAAAAGTGGGAAACTTGAAGTTGATGGCTTGAATATTTTGGAAAAGGGGTTAATTGAGAGTGTTTTCGGAGAACTTCCAAGCGAGATTACAAACTCACATTTGGGGATGATTGAGAAGTTCCTACAAGAATTGCGGAGAGGAAAAGAACCCTTCTCTGAACCAAAAAATTCAGCAGGTTCAGATGACTCCAATTACGGTTCAGGAAAAGATCAGGAGTTCAGCTTTAGGATGAACCAACAGAACTTGCGAGATGAAAAACTAAACCATTTTGAACAGAGTTTGGGTTTTGAGGAGTTTGTCAGGTTGATCAAGAAGATTGACCCCAAAATCTACCCCTCCAACGTCTTGCCATTGTATGTGTTGTACACCAAGGGAAAATTAAACAGAAAAGAACTGACTGAAGAGTGCAAGAGGTTAGCTCGTGAGCAAGGGTTGTCAGAATCATCCGCTAAGCGGGCAGTATCAGAGATCCTAAGAAATCGACTTTTCGTCAATATTTATGTTATTGACGGAGAGGAATTCTTTGAGCTTTCGTCTTCCCTAAAGAACGACATCAGGTTTTATCTTAGTAAGGAGAAGGAGACTGAAGGGGATATTTCTGATGCGATAGAAGACATGACTAAAGAGTTTTTAGACTTTTTCAGGAGATACACCACTGATAAAGGAGAGCGTGTTTACATCGAGAAGCTTGCGGATATTCTAACTGTTAGGTTTACGAAAAGTCTTGAGGTTGACTACGCACATCTGGCTGCTTTCAGTCCTAAGATTGCCACGAGTTTACTTCATAATCCTGACGAAACAATCTTTGCAGCGGAGAGAGCAGTTCAAGTTATTCTTCAAGAGGATTTTTTCAGAAAAGATAGCCTCCCTATCCATGTCCGCTTTTACAACCTTCCGAGGACGCTAACGGTCAGGGAAGTGGGATCATGGCATATCTCCAAGTTCATACAAATTGAGGGAATTGTCTCGAGACAGCTTGAACACAAGCCTTTCGTTTCAAGAGCAGTCTACGTCTGCAAGGATTGTGGACAAGAGATGGTAAGACTTCAAAAACCTTATGCAGCTCTGGTAAAGCCTGACAAGTGTGAAGCTTGTGGGAGCAGGAACATTGAGCTTGACGTCGACAAGAGTACGTTCACTGACGTCCAGTATTTTAGAGTTCAAGACTTGCCTGATGCCATGGTCGGGGCTAGTGCGAGGTTCATTGATGCTATTGTTCTGGACGATCTTGTCGATGCTTTTCTTCCAGGTGACAGGGTTAAGGTCACGGGGATTCTTAGGGTGATTCTCGAGCACAAGAGCGGTCCTCCAATTTTTAAAAAAATTCTTGAAGTAAATCACGTCGATGTTGTCACAAAGAGAATAGTGGATGTAGAAATCTCGAAATCTGAAGAGGAAGAAATAAAAAAGCTTGCTAGGAGAGAGGATATCGTTGATCTGATTGTTCGTTCAATTGCCCCGAGCATTCATGGCTACTACGAAATTAAAAAGGGAATCGCATTGGCCCTCTTTAGTGGGGGCGATTGGATAGCTCCCGATGGGACAGTGACTAGGGGGCACTCCCATGTTCTCATCATCGGAGACCCAGGAACTGCAAAGTCCACGATCTCTCGATTTCTCAGACAAATAATACCGAGGGGAATCTGGACTACTGCTAAGACGAGTTCAGCAGCCGGTCTTACTGCAAGTGCCGTGAAAGATGAGGTCACTGGTTCGTGGGTGATCGAAGCGGGGGCTCTCGTCCTATCAAATGGCGGCATCTGTGTGATTGACGAGTTCGACAAGATGGATGATAAGGATCGGGTAGCAATTCATGAAGCTCTCGAGCATGGGACGATAAGTGTTAGCAAGGCTGGCATGAACGTGACCCTACCAGCGAAAGCTACGGTCATTGCTATTGGAAACCCAAAGGGAGGTCGCTTCAATCCTATGAAAAAGTTTCATGAACAAATTGATTTTCCGCCAACGTTATTGAGTAGGTTTGATCTGATTTTTGTTCTGGTGGACGAACCAGACGTGGTGAGAGATGACGCCATTGCTAACCATGTTTTAAGATATAAGCTTACTGGTAAAAAGGCGAGTGAAATAGAGTTTATCCCCCCAGATTTGCTCAGGAAGTACCTAGCATACGCTAGACAAAATTATGAGCCTGAATTGTCCGACGGGGCTGCAGAACTTCTTAAAAATTATTATGTGAGAGTTAGGAATCAGGTATTCATAAGTGATGATGGAACTAGGCCGATTCCAATTACGGCTAGACAACTTGAAGGATTAGTTAGGCTCGCAAAGGCGAGGGCTAGGATGAGACTCAGTGATGTGATAACTAGAGAGGATGTTGAAGACGTGATTAAGCTTATGGAGTGGTCTTTAAGAAAAATAGCTTTGGATGAGGCTGGAAATCTGGATGTTTCGATAATTGAGGTTGGGAAATCAGTAGAAGAGATGACGAAAGAAGAGAAGCTTCTGAGTATTATCAAGAGGCTTCAGGACATGACGGAGTGGGGTGTTCCAAAGGATGAGTTAATAAGAGAGGCTTTTCGAGTTGGTATTGTTAGGGGAGAAGTCGAGGAAATTCTTAAGGATTTAAAAATAAATGGGAGAATTTATGAGCCGAGGGATGATTATTACAAGTTGTTTGCTTGAGGAAGTTGGTTTCTCACACTCGGTGTTCTATTCTCAAAGAGAAACCTAATAACTCCTTTCTCTGTGTTTATCCAACTAATCCGCCTTTTTACCCCTAGCCTGAAATGTCAAGCTCGTGCCCTCGCTCTCTCGTAACGAGTGTACTCTTGTTAAGTTCCTTCTTTTTTAGTCTTTTAATCCTCTTCCTAAGCCAATCGTAGCTTATATCAATGCCATCGGCTTTCATAATCTTCCACAGGCTTTTTATGGGCAGGTCTGGGTACTTTTTGAGGTAGCGCTTGAGTGTTACATCGCTCAGTTTTGGAGGTCTTCCCTTCTGCTTTCCGGACTCCCAGGCTGCTAACTGCCTCTCTCTCAGCCTTTTCCTCTCAAACTCGGCCACCCAGCTCAAGATGGACAAGATGAGCTTCCTGATGTTGTCGTCCATAGTTTGAAGGAATCCTTCCTTGATAGAGATGACCTTGATCCCTTGTTCTTCCAGCTCTTTGATGGTGTTTACTGTGTCCTCCATGTTCCTCCCGAGCCTGTCAATGGCAAATACAATAACCGCGTCCACAGGATTATTTTTGATGAAGCCGAGAAGGGCTTGGGCTCCCTCACGTTCTTTGAAGCGTTTGGCACCGCTTACTCCTTTGTCCACAAACCAGCCAAGAATTTGAATGTCTCTTGCTTCGGCAAACTCTTCGAGGGCTTGTCTTTGGATGTTCTCATCTTGTTCTCGGGTCGAGACCCTAATATATGCCACTGCCTTCATGCCATCACCAGCGGAAGTTTTGTTCTTGAGTTACTTCTTTTGTTAGCGGAAGTATATAATATTTATGTCCGATATCGGTAGAAAGTCGACTTACCACCGACGCTTGCAAAAATCTCATACAAAAATAGGTTCTTAGGGATCCTCAAGAAGCTCGATAAAAATCTTTATTGAAACTCCAACCTCTCGAATGATGGCCCTGAGAAGACCAGTCTTTAGCCTCTTGTGCAATGGGACAACAATGATTTTCCACTAGGTCCCGTGAGCACAACATGAGAACCCTTTTGCCTTGCAGGTACATAGCCCAACTTTCGGAGAGTCTTGATAACTTCCTCACCAGAAACGTCTCTCGGAAGCTTCATAATGATACCTCGACGATTTGGCTTTTGTCTGAGTGCTTGACGAACTTCTTCAAGGTCTTGCCTAGTTGCTTCTCCTCGAGCACTTCGAGATAAAGCTTAATAGCTTCCTTTATGTTTTTTAGAGCTTCTTCTCTGGTCTCACCCTGACTCATGCACCCTAGAAGTGCGGGGACATATGCCACATATCCCCCTTCTGGTTGCGGCTCGAGGATGACCTTGAACTTCATTTTCCCACCAATTATGTTTTGCACAAGTGGGGGTAAATATCTTTCCCCATCCTTTCGCTTATGTGTTATTGTGCACTTTACATTATCCTTGGATTCTGAACTTTTGCCTTACCTTGGGCTTATCTAAATCTAAGCTTTGCTTAGATATACATACCAAACATATCAAAGAAAAGCGATAGGTACTATCTCCAAGCTAAGCTTAGATAATGGAAAGGTGAGTTGAGAAATAAAGGATTTTCAACTCAAAGAGCCACTCTCAAACACTTGAGAAGATAATCAAGTAAAAATCAAAAGGAATTACGATTACTCCCTCATCATGTCCTCTATTTCCTTAAGCCGTTTTCCAGGCTCGAGCTCCCTTCCCGCGGAGGAAACTATAAGCTCCTCTGCAGCCTCAATGGTCTCAACGTCAAAATTACCCGTCAATATGCTTTCACTAGTTAAGTCTAGCATTGTGTTTAAAGCTTCATCAATGTTTTCTACCTTGCCCATGGCCTTCTCAAACTCCAC
>JACIVX010000021.1 GCA_014361295.1 Methanomassiliicoccales archaeon
GTTACAGCTGAGCCCTCGTACTACGAAAAAGCCACGCGTAATTTAGAGGAGAAACGTCGAATTGGCCGGAAAGCTGCAGAGCTAATCAAAGAAGGCATGGCAGTGTTCATTGGCAATGGAACTACTACTATGGAAATTGTGCGAGCCCTCAAAGAAAAACCTGTTCCTAATCTACGAGTGTTTACCAACGCCTTAACTCACGCTGCTGAACTTGCGGAGATACCAAAAATGGATGTTTATGTAATCGGTGGTTATCTTAGAGGTGTATCGTATGCTATGGTTGGGCCACTTGCCCATTGCGCTTTGGAAAGCGTTTATTTTGACCTGGCGTTCCTTGGAGCCAATGGGATTTCTGTGGAACACGGGATCACTATCCCTTCCTTAGAGGAAGCTGCAACGGCATCAGAGGTGGTGCGGCGGGCCCAACGAGTGGTGATCGTAGCCGACCACACCAAGTTTGGAGTTGTCACGCATGGAAAAATCGTAGACTTGTCTAAAATAGACGCCTTTATCACTGATAAGGAGTTAGATCATAAATGGCAGGTAATTTTGACAAAGCTTGGTGTGGAGCTTTATTTTGCTTAAAAAGAAAGGAGGTGATAATTGGAAAAATTGATTAACGAAGCAAAATAAAAAGGGGGTGAAGTACAATGATCAAACGGTTGTTTAGTTTTATGTGTCTTATTGCGGTTTTAGGGTTTATAGGGCTGGCTCAAGTGCCAGAGGGTCGAATTGAACTCGAATTGTGGTTATCCTTACGCGGCCCCTTGTTTGACGCTTTTGCCGCGGAAGCGATGCGCTTTAACGAAGCACAAAATGTGTACTGGGTGACCCCGATTTGGAAGGGAACCTATCCGGAAGTGCTCTCTGCTTTGATTGCTGCAGTCCGTGCTGGCGAACAACCACATATCGTGCAGATCTTCGAAGCCGGGACAGCGATAATGATGTTTGGGCTGAAAGATTTTGTATATCCAGTACAAGATCTAATGGCTGAGCACGGTGTTGCGTTTGAGCCAAAAGTTTATATCCCCGCAGTGGTCGGCTATTACAGCCTCCCCGATGGTCAACTTGGGGCTTTGCCTTACAACTCTTCTACCGCTGTACTTTGGTACAATAAGGACGCATTCCGCAAGGCTGGCCTTGACCCAGAAAACCCGCCGCGAACCTGGGGTGAAGTGAAAAAAGCTGCAGAGGCCATTAAAGCCACTGGTGCTGCTGAGATTCCTCTCTCGGCTGCCTGGCCAACTTGGACACTTTTCGAGCAGATGGCTGCGATTCATAATGTGCCGTTTGCTACCAAAGCTAATGGGTTCGAGGGACTCGATACGCAACTTTTACTCAATACTGAATTTTTCGCGAAACATCTAAACTTCTTGCTCGACATGGCCGAAGAAGGGCTGTTCGTGTACGGAGGCCGAGACGCTGAAGCCGACGGGTTGTTCCCTGCCGGCAAGGCGGCAATGTTGCTTGCTTCTTCCGGCTTGCGAGCTCGCATTGAGGCCGAGGCTGAGTTTGAGTATGGTTGTACCTTCCTTCCATATCATGACGACGTCGTCGACAAGCCTTATAACTCAATAATTGGAGGCGCGGCGTTGTGGGCAATGAAAAACCCCAAATTTACAGAGGAGGAATACAGAGGTATGGCTTTGTTCTTTGACTTTCTTACTCGTGCAGAGAACGTCGCGTGGCGACATATGACAACCGGCTATATGCCCATCACCTCCACAGCGTATTTGTTGACCAAGGCAGAGGGATATTATGATAAAAAGCCTGAGGCCGAAATTCCAGTCCTTCAACTTATGCGCACACCCACTACTGAATATACTCGGGGGCTTCGCTTGGGGAACTTGCCGGCTATCCGAGTAATAATGTATGAGGAACTTGAAGCTGCTTTGATGAGGAAACAAACCGCTGAAGAAGCTTTAACCAGGATGGTCGAACGCGGCAATGAGCTCTTGCGTGAGTTTGAAGCTCTTTACGGTGAATAGGTAACTAAGTGAAGGAAAGGGGCCCCGCAGTCTTTGCGGGGCCCCCTGTGCGGTTTTTTCGTTGGCCAAAAATAAATTATGAGGCAAGAGCCGGTATTTCGCAATAAGCTGCTGCCTTATCTCTTGGTACTTCCGCAGGTCATTTTAGCGATAATATGGTTTATCTGGCCTTCGGTAGAGGCTTTCTACCAATCGTTTTATCGTAGTGATCCGTTGGGGATTAGGAGGATTTTTGTAGGTTTTGAGCAGTACGTACGATTATTTTCTGACGTTTCTTTTCTTTCCACATTGCGTGTGACAGTGATATTTAGTGCGGTGGTTACGATTTTTTCCATGGGTATTGGTCTATTCTTGGCAATAATGGCTGAGAGACAAATTTGTGGAAAATGGTTCTTTCGTACTTTACTCATAATTCCATATGGAATTGCTCCGGCCATAGCAGCGGTATTATGGCGGTTTCTCCTTGCACCTGGAATTGGGATGGTTGCAAGATTTGTTACTCATAACCTTAAGTTATATTGGGATTACCGTCTTAACGAAACTCAAGCAATGTTGTTTGTAATTATAGTAGCAATATGGGCTCGCATTTCTTATAACTTTATTTTTTATTCCGCAGCTTTACAAGGAATTCCTAAATCTGTTGTTGAGGCCGCTTATATTGATGGAGGAAGCCGATGGAAAACATTTTGGTTTATTATCTTTCCACTTCTTTCTCCTACTTCTTTTTTCCTTTTAGTTGTGAATAGTGTTTATTCTTTATTTGAGACGTTTGGAATTATTGATACACTTACTCATGGCGGACCATCTGGAGCTACAGAAATTTTAGTATATCGTATTTACAGAGATGGCATGGTAAATTTAAATGTAAACAAAGCGGCTGCGCAAGCAGTTCTGCTTTTGATATTTTCGGTAATTTTATCTGTGCTTCAGTTCAAAGTGATTGAGCGGAAGGTGCATTATGCGTAAGTTTTTCAAACATATTATACAGGAGTGGTATGCTTATGCAGCCCTTGGCTTAGCTAGTTGTATTGTGCTGCTTCCACTGTTGGTAGCTCTCATTGGTTCGACCCACAACGATGCCACCATTGGGGCAGGAAGAATGCCATTCTGGTTTGGGAACAATGCCTTTGAAAATTATTCGCGCGCTTGGAGGATGGGGACGGTATATACCGGAGTGCCAGTTTGGCGGCTTATATTTAACTCGTTTGTTGTTGCTTTTGTTATTGCTGTTGGCAAGGTAATGTTAGCCATTATGTCAGCTTATGCTATAGTATTTTTCCGCTTCCCTTTGCGAAATTTACTTTTCGGTATTGTGTTGGTTACTCTTATGCTACCGGTTGAGGTGCGAATGTTTCAAACTTATAAAATTGCTTCCCAATTTAAGCTGTTAAACACCTATATAGGCCTTGTTTTGCCTTGGGTTGTTTCCACTACTGGTCTTCTTCTCTTTCGGGGGTGCTTACAAGCCTTTCCTCGTGAGTTATTAGATGCAGCAAGAATGGATGGTGCTGGCCCTATCAGGTGCTTATATTCCGTTGTGCTTCCAATGCTTCGCCCTCACATTGCCGCTCTTTTTGTAGTCATGTTTCTTTATGGATGGAATCAATACTTATGGCCTTTGCTGATAACTACTAGACCAGAAATGCAAACTGTTCCTATAGGTTTAGTCCGAATGCTTGGTGGACCAGAAGCCGCCACCGAATGGGGGACAGTGATGGCTTCCACTATGATATGTTTAATCCTGCCGATTATTGTGGTTCTTGTGGGGCAAAAATATCTCGTAACACTAGGTGAAGTATCAAAATGAAAAAGCTTGCGGTCAACAACAAGCTTGTGCAAGTTATTGCCCATCGTGGAGCTAGTTCTTTGGCGCCAGAGAACACGCTAGCCGCGGCGAGTCTTGCCGCTGAGCTTGGTGCGGATATGTGGGAGTTCGACGTTCGGATGACCCGGGATGGCGAGCTTATCCTGATGCATGACGAGACCCTTTCGCGCACCACCAATGTCCAGGAACTCTTCCCAACGCGGACTCCATGGAGGGTAGAAGATTTCACATTGGAAGAGATTCGAAAGCTAGACGCTGGATCGTGGTTTTTGCACCAGGACCCGTTTGGCACCATTGCTACAGGTGAAGTGTCGCTTGGACAGGCCCAGAGTTATGTTAGGGAACCGGTACCCACCCTTAAAGAAGCCCTCATGTTCACCAAAGAGACCGGCCTTTTTGCTGACATTGAGCTCAAAGGTGAATCCTCATTTTTTGGCAGCTCCCACCGCTGGCGAGAGATGATAGAGTGTACGGTTGATTTAATCCACAATCTTAAACTTGAGGATCGTGTATTCTTGTCTTCGTTCACCCCTGAGATGATAAAGTATGTTAAGGAACGGGCATCCAACATTGCAACAGTTTTGATTTCGGTTGCCATGCCAAGTGATCCTGAGCGGATCCTGAGCGAGGTGTGTGCTGATGGAATCGCTATCCATTCGACAGCGTTCAATTCAACAGTTTCCCGAAGGCTGGCTAAAGCTGGATATAAGGTGTACGTGTGGACGGTAAACGACCAGGAGGAGATTCGCCGATTTCTCCAAGTTCCGGGCTTAACGGGGATTATCACTGATTATCCTCAGCGACTGTTGTCGGTCCTAGGCCGAGTGAAGAAACAGCCTTTCAACAGTAAATTTGCAAATTATCGGCTCTGTCGTTGTAAAGTACAAAGTGAAAAGGATGGGGATGGAACCGCGATCCATTGGAACTCTGGCAAAACTTAGCTAAGCTTTTGGGCTTGGTCACGGGGGTACCGGTAGCATTGATTTGGTTAGCCTTTTTCGTGGCAGGTGAAATAGACACTGGACCATACTGGTTTCCTTATTCGGGTTGGGTTGCGCTACCTTTTCGCGTTTTTTATCACCTTCCTTTGCTGAAACAGAAAACTTTATTCGGAGAACTGTTTCGGCATCTAAAGTTCGTCACTGCCGAATCATATGCGCTGTGCTTGGTCTCTATCTTCATCTTTGAAATCATGCGCCTTGAAGAACAGCCATGCTTGACCCAAGCGGTAGGAGTCGGGGGAAAGAAGCGTTTTTATGCTGGGGCTAGAAATGGCAAATCCCTCGTTTTAGCCTTCTTCATGGCAACACTTGTTACACTTGTTGTGCTCCCTAAGCATATTGACCATAGCTCTTGCTCACCTTCTGTTCAATCATGGTTTACGCAAGCTCTCCCCAGAAGCCAACGTCATCTTAAACCCGCCCCTTGGGCAGGGCGTTTCTCATCCAGGCCACGTTGGGCAAACGCCTTTCGGTCGTTCAAACGACGGTGGCTGGCATCACTTTGATCAAGCTGAAGCATGGGCGACATAATAAAAATCCAAGGCTATCTTATTGATTTAGACGGCACCGTCTACCGGGGGGAGCAACTCATTCCCGGAGCGGAAAGGGCCTTGGGTGAACTCTACGCCCGAGGAAGGAAAATACTTTTTATTTCCAACAAGCCATTGTACTCCCGCAAAGACTACGCTAAAAAACTTAGCCGGTTGGGCATTTTAGCAAAGGAGAGTGATGTCCTTAACTCTTCTTTCGTTTTAGCTCGCTATTTGGCTAAGGAAGCTCCTGGAGCTAAAGTCTTTGCTATAGGAGAGCCACCACTCTTAAAGGAGCTGCGACGAGCTGGGTTGCGGTTGACTGAAGATCCAAGAAAGATCGAATATGTGGTGGCCGCCTTCGACCGTACCTTTGACTACCGCAAACTAAACATTGCTTTTCAAGCTCTAACCCGTGGAGCGAGGTTCTACGCTACCAATCCGGATCGCACATGCCCAGTGGAGGATGGAGAAATCCCTGATGCTGCTGCGGTGATTGCTGCCTTAGAGGCTACCACTGGAAGAAAGGTCGAGAAAGTTTTTGGTAAACCCTCCCACTACATGATACAGACCGCCCTCGAAATTTTAGGTCTTCCACCGGAGAAATGCGCAATGGTGGGCGACCGCTTGGAAACTGATATTCGTATGGCGAAAGAAAACGGTCTCACCGCGATTCTTGTGCTTACTGGAGTTACTCGTCCCGAGGATTTGAAAAGCTCTCCCTTCCAACCGGACTACGTGCTCCCAAGCCTCGCCGAGCTTCCGGATTTGGATGAAAAAATCGGAGGTGAAGGATGACCGAGAGGATCCGCGTACCTGTAGAGGAATTGCGGCAGTTTGTGGAGGAGGTTTTCCTGCGCTTAGGCGTGCCAAAAGGGGATGCCGAGATCTGCGCGGATGTGCTTTTGGCTGCGGATCTCCGGGGCATCGAATCCCATGGGGTCAGTCGCCTCATGCTTTATGTAAAGCGCATCCGAAACGGAACAGTTTCACCGGTGACAAAACTCCTTGTGGTGCGGGAAGGGCCGACCACAGCCGTTCTCGATGCCCAAGATGGGCTTGGAATGGTGGCCGGATATCGAGCCATGGAATTGGCCATCCGCAAGGCCAGAGCCTTCGGGTTGGGCGCGGTGGTGGTGCGCAATTCCTCCCACTACGGCATCGCCGGGTACTACGCCCTCATGGCCGCAAAAGAGGGGATGATCGGCATGAGCTTCACCAATGCCCGGCCCAGTGTAGCTCCCACTTTCGGGGTGGAACCGATGCTCGGGACAAATCCCATTGCTTTTGCCTGTCCCACCGACGAGCCTTTTCCATTCTACTTCGATGCCGCTACTTCCGTATCTCAGCGTGGAAAAATCGAAGTCCTTGCCCGTCTGGGAAAGCCAACGCCTGTGGGATGGGTGATCGATCGGGAGGGCCAACCGGCTACCGATAGCCGAGCGATCCTCGATGGCCTTCCCAAGG
>JACIVX010000022.1 GCA_014361295.1 Methanomassiliicoccales archaeon
CTGGAGCTTTAGCTGCGGCTAAACTAAAAATTAAAGTTGCTCATGTTGAGGCGGGATTGAGAAGTTTTGATAAATCTATGCCAGAGGAAATAAACAGAATTTTGACAGATCATGTTAGCGATTACCTATTCGCCCCAACAGAAACCGCTGTAAAAAACTTACATAATGAAGGAATACGGAACGGTGTTTATCTGACTGGAGACGTTATGCTTGATGCTCTTTTATATAACGCCAAGATTGCTGAAAGATGCTCAGAAATCTTGGATAAGTTAGGATTAAAACCAAAAGAATTTTGTTTAGCAACTGTTCACAGAGCTGAAAATACGGATAACCTTGAGAGGTTAAAGAACATAATTGATGCCTTTGTGGAATGTGAAGAGCCAATAGTTTTTCCGGTTCATCTGAGAACTGAAAAGTTCTTGAGAGCTTATGGACTTTATGAGTCACTCAAAAAAGCTGAAAATGTAATTTTGATTAAACCCGTTGGTTATTTAGATATGCTAATGTTAGAAAAGAACGCAAAAAAGATACTGACTGATAGTGGTGGTGTGCAGAAAGAAGCGTATTTTTTAAAGGTACCTTGCATAACTTTGAGAGAAAGAACTGAGTGGGTAGAGACGGTTGAAGATGGTTGGAACGTGCTTGTTGGGGCAGATAAAGAGAAAATACTTAGAGCTGTTAGAGAATTTGAACCATCGGGAGAAACTTACACCTACAAGTTTGGCGATGGGAGAGCTTCGGAAAAAATTGCGGAGGTGATAAAGAACGTTGATAGATAAAAAGAGAGTTCTTATAATAGCCCCCCACTACAATTCTTTTATAAAAGATTTTACAGAAGCAATGGCTAAGGAAGTTGGAAGAATTTATGTTTTAGTCCGTCACAACTATCTCTCTGAACTAGCTCATTACTTGCCATTTTCATACTTCAGAAATGTTGAGAAATATTCAAAAAGAAATTTGGTTGATTTAAAAAACAAGCCCGACAACGTAGACGTTCACGTCCTATCTACGCTTTATTTTATTCCAGATGGGAGAAATTGGGGTTTGGGTGACAAACTTTTCGAGAAGTTTAGGGATCATATCAAAAAAGAGAAAATTGAGTTTGATTTGATTCACGCTCATTTTACTTGGCCGAGTGGATATGTTGGAGTTAAGCTTGCTAAAGAATTCAGTGTTCCAGCTGTAATTACAATTCACGAGAACAGAGACTGGTTTTTGAGAGAATATAACTCAAAAAATGATAGAATTTATTGGACTTGGAAAAACGCTGATGCTATTATAAGAGTCAATCAAATTGATGTTCCAATTCTTAGCGAGTTTAACCAAAAGGTTTATTCAATACCTAATGGTTTCAATCCCAATAAGTTTCCAGTTATGAATAAAAATAAAGCCAGAGGAGTCCTTGATTTACCTGAAGATAAAAAAATAATTTTTAGTCTAGGAAACTTGATTGAAAGAAAAGGTTTCCAATATTTAATAAGTGCAATGAAAGAAGTAGTGAAGGTTAGAAACGATGTTTTAAGCTTCATCGGTGGCAGCGGCCCATTAAAAGGAGAACTTGAAAAGCAAATAAAAGATCGGGGGCTCCAAGAGCACGTTAAACTTCTCGGCTTCGTTTCTGATGAAGAGCTTGGCTATTGGATGAATGCTGCTGATTTGTTTGTTTTGCCGAGTTTGAGTGAGGGGAATCCTACGGTTATGTTTGAAGCTTTGGGTGTTGGTTTGCCTTTTGTTGGGACTAGGGTTGGTGGTGTGCCAGAGATAATAATTTCTGAAGACTATGGGTTACTTTGTGAGCCAGCAAATCCAAAAGAGTTGGCAGAAAAAATTTTAATTGCTCTGGAAAAGGAATGGGATAGAGAAAAGATAAGAAAGTATGCTGAGCAGTTCACATGGGAGAATATTGCGAAAAAGACGTTGGAGGTTTACAGAGGTGTGCTGAAATGAAGGGCTCAGATAACATAGCTGTAAAAAATAAAATTGGTATATTTTTCTTGCTATCTGCTATAATTTTCAGAATATTAACACTTCCAACATCTCCGGGAAATTTCTATGGACCAGCGCACTACTATAACCTATATCTTCCAGACTTTGGTCTTAATAGTGATATTGCTATCTTACCACATGCTTCAAAAACAGTTTTATCGATGTATCTCTTGAATAAAGTGACACTTGAGGTTTTAGGAGATATTCTCTTGCTCCATCAAGCAATATACGTTATGCAACCGCTACTTGTTTTTTGTTCGTATTACTTGTTTTTTACTTTTATTGGAGTTCGTGATTACAAAATATTCCTATCAGGGTTTCTTTCAATGATTTTAGGTTGGCCAGGGATCGTGTTAATCCTTGGTATGGTTGTTCTATATTCGTTTTTTAAAGTTGGGAGAGAATTTTTTGTGTTAGCTTTGATTTCTTTTTCAACTCTCACTTTATATTGGCATTCTGGTCACATGTTATTTTTTGTAATATTGCTGTCTATTTCTGGCTTTATTTTAGTTATCAAAATCATATTTAAAAATCAAGCCGGTAAAGTCAATCAATATATCCCAACTAGGATTGTTTTGGTGACATTACTCTCGACTTTTGTATGGGTATGGGGTAGAAAATTGTATGGATCTCAAAACTTGCTCTCCTCCTTTAGAGAGTATTTTTATCTTAAAAGATTGTTAGAAGGTTTGTTTTCGAAAGGCGCCTTTGTACCTCCGGAGTATCTTTATTATGACCCTCTATATGCGAGATTCAATCCGATTTTTGATGCTCTTAGATATGTTTTATATCTTGCAACCTTTATTATAACTTTATCAACTTCATTTAAAGCTCTTAAACTAAACAAGAGAGAAGAAATACTTGGTTTGCCGTTAATTGTTGGTTCAGGTGCTTTTATGTTTCTGTACTATCTCTCAACATATACTATCGGACCTGCGCCCATATTAGTATTTTTAATTCCTTACTCTTTAAACATTTTGACAAAACAAATGGTCAATAGAAAGAGCTTCGCATTAATTATGATTTTCTTTGTGGTTTTGTTGACAATAACAGGAATTTATGGCCAGTATAAAGGTATACGATCTTCCCCTGAATTTAATCAAGATTTCATAACTTTCTCCCCACCAATCCAATGGTTAACAGAACATAAAGCCGAAATAACCATAATCTCCGATGCAAACACGTTGGGATATATGACCATTTGGTATGGTAAAAATAGTCTCTATCACAAGTCTGAACTCCATTTTGTGTCTATAGGAAATTATTATTACCAAAAACTATATACAGGAAACTATGAGAGGAGAGGAGACATAATTTTTGTTTATAATTACGAATTATATAGAAAAAACTTAATGTTTGAATCTCTTCAAGCATGGAACAAATATAAGCCATTGGAACCATTGGTAGTTTTGAAAAATAGATTAAATGTAGTTTACTCTTCACAAAAAATTTGGATTACTACTTAGCAAAAATAAAGAGGAGGGATGAGAGAATGAAAATCCTTACCGTAGCACCAAATATATCAAGGCCGTATTTGGGCCCGGCGGCAGTAGTCCATAACACACTTAAGGGGTTCATAAAGATAAATAAAGAGTTGGAAAGAGAAGATATTGAAATCACCTTCCTTTCTATCAATGACAAAATCAAAAGCAAAAAATTAACGGACAACATAAACATCATCGGAACAAAAAGATTTCCACCTGTAACATTTACAGGAGAGATTCAGGCCTTATTTGCATCAAGAAAACTTGAAAAGCCAGACCTCGTGCACTCGCATGACTTGTATGAGATATTTCCATGGATTTTGAAAAAGATTCCTACTATTTTTACTCTTCACGGTATAGTTTGGAAAGAAAAAATGTTTAAAAAGAGTTTATATGCAAAGATTTGGTATTATCTTTATGAAAAAAGGCTAAGAGCGTACCATAAAAAGTTTACAAAATTCGTAGCAATATCTCCTTATGTTTTGGAAGAGCTAAAGACGAAAGGCCTTAACACGTCAAAAGCGGTAGTTATTGAAAATCCTGTTTCAGAGGAGTTTTTTAAAGTTGAAAAGAGAGAAGAACCGGTGATTTTGTATCCTGCTACTTTAATACCGCTTAAGAATCAGTTAGGTTTTCTTAAAGCAATATCTATACTTGAAAAAGAGTTAAAAGATTACAGAATAATTTTTGCTGGCGGTCCAAAAGACAAAAATTATGAGATAAAATTGCGAAGTCTTGCAAAGGAAACTAATCTTAACGTTGAATTTGCTGGTAAAGTACCTTATGAAAAAATGTTAGAACTTTATTCTAGAGCCTCAATTGTTGCTTTAACTTCATTTGAAGAAACCTTTGGAATGGTAATTGCAGAAGCTATGGCTACTGGAACTCCAGTAATTGCTTCAAAAATTGCAGCGATCCCATATTTGGTTGAAGATGGTGAAACTGGATTCTTAGTTGATCCAAATAATCCCAAAGATATAGCTGAAAAGCTTGTAACGCTACTTTCAGATAAACATTTAAGATCGAAGATGGGAAGAGAAGGTAAAAAGGTAGCTGAAGAAAGATGGAAAGATGAAATAATAGCGAGAAAACTCCTAAACCTATACCTCACCTCAGCAAACCCCTAAGATTCTCTAAGATTCTCCTGGGACGAAACAGCTGATGTGCTTTTGAATTTCCTTTCTAAACACCACACCCATCGCCCCGAGGGTCCCGAGGTAGGACCCGACCCAGCCCAAGCCTACTCCCATAATTCCCATCTTCGGCACCAGTAAATAACTCAGCCCCAAGAATAACACGGCTTTTAGCGTATTTATTGCCACTATATCCTTCACCTTCTTTTGGATGTTCAGCACCGTTAGGGCAAAGTTCACGAGCACAACAAGGAACCCCCCGAAAGCCATAAGCCTCAACAAAGGCAGCCCTCCAACGTATCCCTCACCAAAGAACCTTAAAACATAACCTCCAAAACTCCACACTCCAATGATAGCAGCAATCAAGTATGCATAACTGAAAGTTATTGCCTTCTTTAGAGTCCTTCTCATGTTTTTAAGCCCATGGCTCCCCTCAACGAAGAAGGAAGTGTTTATCGCGTTTGGCACAAACAAGATGAGGTTTCCTATTGAAAACGCCATGTAAAAGTAAGCCGCTTCCTCTTTTCCCAACATGCTCAAGACCAGTGTCGGCATGAGGTAGTTGGGAGCGATATTCGCTATGTTGGCCAAGTAATTGCCCACTGAAAAGTTAAAGGCCCCCCTGATGAACTCCCTATCTATCTTTATCGTCGGGATACCCACCATAACAACGGCGTATCCCACGCCGAGAATAAGCCCTAACCCAAAGGATGAGATTATGCCAAGTACTCCCAGCGAGGTTAAAAACACCAGAAATACAAACCTCCCTGCGAGTAGAAGGTTCTGCAAAAAAGCATGCTCGGCCTGCCTCCGGGCTATTGCATATGTATATAAGACGTTATAAAACGTTCCGATAACTGAAAACAGCACAAAAAGTCCCAGAAAATCCCACCCAAACTCCTTAAATGACTCCGAATTAAGCATAAGTAATCCATAGGCGATCGAGAGGACTACACTTGCTACGCCCGTTACTAGGAGGGCACTACTTACTGCTTTCTCCTTATATTCGGGGTAAAATCTTATTATCGCAAAGTTCATGCCTAACATTGAGAGTTGGAACGTTAGGTTAAGAGCCGAGACGACGGCACTCGCAACTCCCACATCTTCTGCGGGATAAAGCCTCGCAGCGATGGCCCAGAAGAGAAAACCTGCAACGGCAGTGGTTAAAGATGCCAGAGAGATGTATATGGAGTTCTTGTAAAGTGGGCTTTTGAAGTTTCTGAACTCCTGTTTTAGAAGCTCAAGCATTTTTCTGACCTCCCTTAAGCTTTACTTGAGAAAGACATTTAAAAACTTTCACAAATTTGTCTGATACAGAACAATGCTATTAAAGTCAAGACGCTTACTAAAAATTAAGGGAAAGGTTGTCATTTCAAATGCTTCAGAGTGAGAAGTCATTGTTTTCTCTCAAATGTGAACTCAACTTCTACTGGTTCATTCTTATTAGCACTCTCTAAAGCTTTTATAGCAACCATCAGGGCATGGAGTCCTTCTTCCCCACTTACCAGTGGTCTCTCTTTCTTTTTAACACACTCAACAAAATGTTCAAGTTCATTTCTTAGAGGCTCTTTAAACTGCACTTTCGCCTCTCTAACCCATTCATGATTGTATAATACGAGCTTTTGGGCTATGTAATCCAATTCCACTATGCCCTCAGACCCAACTACGGTGAGGGTTCTAACTTTATGAGGAGTAAGCCAGTTGGTTTCCACAATTCCAGTGGTGTTTTCAAAATCAAGCATTATTATTGCGTAATCCTCAAGTTCCAAGGGATTCTTTGCACTTCCAGCCTTAGCGTAAACTTTTCTCACATTTCTCTCAATCAAGAAACTCATTATATCAATATCGTGAACTCCTAAATCTATTATCACTCCAACATCTTTGATTTGTGGAGGCAAAGGCCCAACACGCTTGGCAGTGAGAGTAACGATTTGTCCAATTAAATTCTCATCCAAAACCTCTTTCAACTTCAGAACAGCCGGGTTAAACCTCTCCACGTGCCCAACCATTAGGGT
>JACIVX010000023.1:0-4684 GCA_014361295.1 Methanomassiliicoccales archaeon
ATAAATGGATTGTATTATTAGGGATCGCCGACACAAACCATTAAATACAACCAACAAGAAAAAAGATAAAACAAAAAGAAAGAAAAAATCGCCCTGTTAAAATCAGACCAAAATGGGATTGAAATTCATAAGCACATTAAATTTTACATCCGCGACTACAGAGTTAAAATCAGACCAAAATGGGATTGAAATCGCCTCACAGACTCTGATATGATAGCTGCGAGGACATGTTAAAATCAGACCAAAATGGGATTGAAATCGCTTCTGCTGGCGTGATCACACCAGCTTGTATGAGGTTAAAATCAGACCAAAATGGGATTGAAATGTTGTTTTGATTGAATATTCTTGTGATTCCTCACAGGGGTTAAAATCAGACCAAAATGGGATTGAAATGCTTATGTAGTTTCTTTTGAATATTTGGAAGATTATGTTAAAATCAGACCAAAATGGGATTGAAATTCAGCTTCCAATTCACTTGATAATCGTTCATAGATGTTAAAATCAGACCAAAATGGGATTGAAATGTAATAAAATTACTCGCAGAAGGTATTAGGCTGTTAGTTAAAATCAGACCAAAATGGGATTGAAATCTGTTAGTGCGCTGCTTGGAACAGTGCATGGGTTCTGGTTAAAATCAGACCAAAATGGGATTGAAATCAAAGAAAGGGTTGAACGGGCTAAAAGCCTCACACGTTAAAATCAGACCAAAATGGGATTGAAATCTGGGTAACCTATTTTGACAGCGAATTCGACCATCGTTAAAATCAGACCAAAATGGGATTGAAATATCTCTTATGGATTCTACTATTGCTTCTTGGATATCTGTTAAAATCAGACCAAAATGGGATTGAAATATCATAATGGCAGGGATCTCCACCCCGTTTGAGAGGGTGAAGAGTTAAAATCAGACCAAAATGGGATTGAAATCCTCCTGGGCGATATACACCAGCTCCTCAAGGACATCCTGTTAAAATCAGACCAAAATGGGATTGAAATTGAGATCGCTGATACCCTTCAAACTCATTGACATGGTTAAAATCAGACCAAAATGGGATTGAAATCAAGTGAAACAAACACTGGTGGATCTTCTTTTGACGTTAAAATCAGACCAAAATGGGATTGAAATACCCACTGTGATCTCGTATCCATTTTTCGTTTTTAGTGTTAAAATCAGACCAAAATGGGATTGAAATCGCTTCGACAATTGAACGTGTTGGGTTCTTTTGTTCTGTTAAAATCAGACCAAAATGGGATTGAAATTAAGAGTAGTCAATTCAAGTTTAAACAATTTTTTGTGTTAAAATCAGACCAAAATGGGATTGAAATTCGCCAAGAACCTATCCGAAGCCCCAGACGGTGAAGAGTTAAAATCAGACCAAAATGGGATTGAAATAAAAAATGAACATACAACACCAAAAACAGAACAATCGTTAAAATCAGACCAAAATGGGATTGAAATAGGCTGCACGTGAGGCCTTGGGGATCGCAGACGGACGGTTAAAATCAGACCAAAATGGGATTGAAATATCATTGTGAATGAACCTAAATCCACTTTTGACAGACCGTTAAAATCAGACCAAAATGGGATTGAAATGATTGGGAAATTGAAACGTGAAACAGCGAATATCGACGCGGTTAAAATCAGACCAAAATGGGATTGAAATGAGAACACCTGAAAAATTAGATTTTACCAAGAAACGTTAAAATCAGACCAAAATGGGATTGAAATGCGGTTTATACGGTCTAACTATCTCTACTCTGTTATCTGTTAAAATCAGACCAAAATGGGATTGAAATCGTGCTCCATTGGGATTACGGCCGGGCGCTAGTCCGTTAAAATCAGACCAAAATGGGATTGAAATCTGAGTTTATCTCCTCCCAAAAGGCGTCTGGGAGGTGTTAAAATCAGACCAAAATGGGATTGAAATTGAAAAGCTCTGGATGGTCTTTGATCACTGAATTAATTGTTAAAATCAGACCAAAATGGGATTGAAATTCCTATGATCCTTTCCTGGCCACATTAACTTTCCCAGTTAAAATCAGACCAAAATGGGATTGAAATGGATATGGTTGAAGTTCACCCTGCGACTATGCCACGTTAAAATCAGACCAAAATGGGATTGAAATAAGACTATAAGGGCCAATTTTTGCCTTGAATTGAAAGTTAAAATCAGACCAAAATGGGATTGAAATATGGATTATCTTCGTTTGTATGATAAGATCATGGAGACGTTAAAATCAGACCAAAATGGGATTGAAATAAGTTTGTCCACTTGTAAACTACGGCCTTTGCGTTGTTAAAATCAGACCAAAATGGGATTGAAATACATTAGAATATAAAAACCATGCACCCTCATCATTTTGTTAAAATCAGACCAAAATGGGATTGAAATTGCTTATAGTCAATATACGAAACCTTCCTACCATCAACTGTTAAAATCAGACCAAAATGGGATTGAAATGTAATCGTAATAACATAACTTGGGATGGTGAAATTATCGTTAAAATCAGACCAAAATGGGATTGAAATTAACCTTTAGCGTTGAGAATCTTAGAGGGGATTTTCTCATGTTAAAATCAGACCAAAATGGGATTGAAATTCGTTGAAATGGAGGGTGGTTGGCTAGCAGCAAGGTTAAAATCAGACCAAAATGGGATTGAAATGCGTTTTATCAGTCTCTGCAAGTTGAACTGGAAATAGTTAAAATCAGACCAAAATGGGATTGAAATAAGGTCCTGAACTTCTTCTATCGCGTATCCCATACCTCGTTAAAATCAGACCAAAATGGGATTGAAATTGGACTGCAAAGACCACAAAGGTTTTTTTGTCTGTGTTAAAATCAGACCAAAATGGGATTGAAATTCGTCTGATAGGGGCTAACAGGACAGAAAAGATCTTGTTAAAATCAGACCAAAATGGGATTGAAATAACAAGCACCGGGGACGTCATCTGCGAACACTGCATGTTAAAATCAGACCAAAATGGGATTGAAATTTCAGCCCTTGGATGCAATATCTCAGAAAAAGAACTGTTAAAATCAGACCAAAATGGGATTGAAATTGAGAAGCTCAGAGAATACGGCGACGAGGAAATAAGCGTTAAAATCAGACCAAAATGGGATTGAAATTAGCAGTAATAACAAATCATTAATCAATTTCTCGGGTTAAAATCAGACCAAAATGGGATTGAAATCGCGTTGCACTTCTCTCAGAGCCTTTTTGCCAATCAAGTTAAAATCAGACCAAAATGGGATTGAAATAGGACGCTTTCAGCCGCATAAGCCTTCCTGACATCGTTAAAATCAGACCAAAATGGGATTGAAATAGCGGATGATCGAGAACTTCGAAGAGAATCAGCGTGTTAAAATCAGACCAAAATGGGATTGAAATAAAAAGACAATAGACATAGCGGATGCGATAAACAAGTGTTAAAATCAGACCAAAATGGGATTGAAATGTTGGAATAATAGCCACTTTTAATCATTCTTCTCTCTTGTTAAAATCAGACCAAAATGGGATTGAAATTGTAACAAATTTGTTACATTGTTACATTATATAGAGTTAAAATCAGACCAAAATGGGATTGAAATGGTGACAAGTTCATTTTTGAATTTTTCTATGGTCTCTGTTAAAATCAGACCAAAATGGGATTGAAATGTATGTGAAGGGTATAGAATCTTCCATTAGTGCTATGTTAAAATCAGACCAAAATGGGATTGAAATAATTGGCATTGTAGTGAATCTGAGCCAGCATTGTAGGTTAAAATCAGACCAAAATGGGATTGAAATTCGAATGCTATGGAGTATTTGACGTTCTGGGGCTTGGTTAAAATCAGACCAAAATGGGATTGAAATGTAGTCCTCTGATGGCATGGTTATGATTGCATTGTGTTAAAATCAGACCAAAATGGGATTGAAATCGGTAAAGGAGCTTCAAAATACCTATACACAGCCTAGTTAAAATCAGACCAAAATGGGATTGAAATTTATCAAGTTCTGAATGGCAAGAAATCGTAATAGAGTTAAAATCAGACCAAAATGGGATTGAAATCTGACTCATCGTAATATTCTGATTCACTGTCAAAAGGTTAAAATCAGACCAAAATGGGATTGAAATGTTTAGGAGATTTAGGAGGATTAAAGAGATTAAGATAGTTAAAATCAGACCAAAATGGGATTGAAATAATTGTAGGGTAGCACCAGAGGGGAATCGCCACCTTGTTAAAATCAGACCAAAATGGGATTGAAATTAAAGCTGTTAGGTTCATGGACTCCGGGTACAAGGCTGTTAAAATCAGACCAAAATGGGATTGAAATAAAAATCAAAAAAACATCAAAGAACATGAAAAAACAAGTTAAAATCAGACCAAAATGGGATTGAAATGACGCCTTCTGGGAGGAAATAAATGCTGTGGAGGATTGTTAAAATCAGACCAAAATGGGATTGAAATACACATCTGCTGTAGCGGGGAATATGAAGCCCATCTTGTTAAAATCAGACCAAAATGGGATTGAAATAGGAGCAATATGGTTCATTAATCTTGCCAGAGCAGTCTGTTAAAATCAGACCAAAATGGGATTGAAATACTGCCTAAGCAACTGTGCCTTTCTGCCCCTTTTCTGTTAAAATCAGACCAAAATGGGATTGAAATTTGGTTACTTTATTGGGACAATTTTGAATCAA
>JACIVX010000023.1:4693-6421 GCA_014361295.1 Methanomassiliicoccales archaeon
TGCATAAATTAATAACAAAATTGTATTGAAATACGAGAACATACAAAAAACCACAAAACTCATACTCGGAGAACGTTAAAATCAGACCAAAATGGGATTGAAATCGGCAAAGGAAAAAAAGAACGGGTCATCTTCCTCGAAGTTAAAATCAGACCAAAATGGGATTGAAATGAGGTGCACAGTGTATTTGGGGTGGTTCAACGTACAGTTAAAATCAGACCAAAATGGGATTGAAATTAGAAAATACGGGTCAAAAATTTGATAAAGCTTCATCGTTAAAATCAGACCAAAATGGGATTGAAATTTTTTTTCTTCATCACTTGCAATGGGAAAAGCAAGTATGTTAAAATCAGACCAAAATGGGATTGAAATCTGGAAGGGCATCTTTGCTTATTACAGTGTCGTATTGTTAAAATCAGACCAAAATGGGATTGAAATACACAAAAAAACAATGTCGTCCTTTATCGGTTTTAGCGTTAAAATCAGACCAAAATGGGATTGAAATAGTAATTTACTGGCTCATTTGGCAATTTAGCAATGACGTTAAAATCAGACCAAAATGGGATTGAAATTTTTGATGATGCTATACGGGTCAAGAAGGCCCCCAAGCGTTAAAATCAGACCAAAATGGGATTGAAATTAGTTTTCATGATCTCCACAGGTAATATCTTCCTTATGTTAAAATCAGACCAAAATGGGATTGAAATACGAACTACACGGATAGGGATGTGCAGAAGTTGAACCTGTTAAAATCAGACCAAAATGGGATTGAAATCGTGCACTATGGGGCTGAACAACAAGTCGGGTACTGGTTAAAATCAGACCAAAATGGGATTGAAATGATCAAAAATAACAAATGCAGGGAAATCACTGAACAGTTAAAATCAGACCAAAATGGGATTGAAATTGGAACAACCCTAAAAGTAGGGGATAAGGTCAAAGTGTTAAAATCAGACCAAAATGGGATTGAAATCAGGGAATGCGCTACAATCAAGCATGAACAAAGCTTCGTTAAAATCAGACCAAAATGGGATTGAAATGAAAAAGGATTTGGAGGATGGGACTACAGTCCACAGTTAAAATCAGACCAAAATGGGATTGAAATGAAACTGATGGAATTGATCGATGATGAAGTCCTCTCCGTTAAAATCAGACCAAAATGGGATTGAAATATAAAAATTTACTTTGGTATTAAAACCGGGTTTAATGAGTTAAAATCAGACCAAAATGGGATTGAAATGTGCTTGGCAGAAATATCCGTCCGCTATGATTCAGGTTAAAATCAGACCAAAATGGGATTGAAATTTGGAGGGCCTACGCATTGTAAAGAGCGATCTGCGTTAAAATCAGACCAAAATGGGATTGAAATTCGGAAAATTCCTAAACGAACTAACAAGGCTCTGTGGAGTTAAAATCAGACCAAAATGGGATTGAAATTCTCGATTGTCTGGACAGAAACACATAATACGATGAGTTAAAATCAGACCAAAATGGGATTGAAATTCGATTTGAACTTGTTTATCGCATCCGCTATGTCTAGTTAAAATCAGACCAAAATGGGATTGAAATAATTATCGGGATTGTGAATATGTGGCTGGTGAGAAGGTTAAAATCAGACCAAAATGGGATTGAAATGCGGAAGCTGCTAGTGATGTTGAAACTGCTATCATGGTTAAAATCAGACCAAAATGGGATTGAAATGTAGCAAAATACATGGCCATCAGACTA
>JACIVX010000024.1 GCA_014361295.1 Methanomassiliicoccales archaeon
TTCGAGATTCTGACATTGATTCGGATACCCGTCCCGACAGGGCCGGCAGTAACCGCACCAAACCATCTCCTCGACGGTCACCCGATCCCCAACTTTCAGATCTTTGCCCTCCGGACCGGGGCCGATCTCCACCACCTCGCCTGCGAACTCATGGCCGATCACGGTGGGAAATTTTGTGAGTCCTGGATACAGCATATAGCCGTCTTGATCGGTTTCGTAGAAATGTACATCTGACCCACAGATTCCGCAGGCTTTCACCCGAAGAAGAACCTGTCCTGGCCCGGGTTTGGGATCAGGGATGTCTCTAAGCTCGAGTTTCGGATAGCGCCAGACGCTTGCGCCCTCGATGGCTTTTCCGGTTCTCCGCTCAAACTCCGAGACCTGATAAGTAGGGCGCGGATCCCATTTTGCCTCCAAAACCAACGCTTTCATCTTTCCTCCTTTCGCAAACGTTTGTAAATTTGCAACTATATAAAATTTTATCACCCAAGGCAAGATTTTTTAGCGGCGCGGGTCGACCTCCGACGGTCGGACCGGTCGTTTTTCCTCCAGAGACTTTTTCGCGGCCAAAGCCAAAACGACCGGCCTGCGGCCTTCTTCTCCACTTACTGGTGGATCCCGTCCTTCACAAAGTGATGAGACAAAGGCACGAAGTTCTTGGACAAAAGCCTCGGTATAGCGGTCCATAAAGAATGAAAAAAGGGTTGGACCATTCTCTCCAGACGTGTTCCAAACCGTAACTGTATGTGGACGAGGATTCTCCACTCTGATCATGCCCTTCTCCCCAAGGATTTCCACACGCTGATCATAGCCATAGGCAGCTCGTCGGGAGTTGTCAATCACTCCTAAAGCTCCGCTTTGGAAGCGTAAGGTAATTACGGCAGTATCGATATCCTCGGCTTCTTTTATTCGGGGATCAACCAATGCTTCACCTACTGCATAGACTTCAACCACCTCCTCCCCAAGGAGAAAACAAGCCATATCGAAATCGTGTATCGTCATATCTAAGAACATTCCACCGGAGCGACGGATGTAATCTAAAGAGGGCGGAGCTGGATCGCGGCTGGTGATCCGTAAAAGCTCGGGCTTCCCGATAGCTCCATGCAAAAGGAGTTCTTTGGCTTTAGCGAAGTTAGGATCAAATCGGCGATTGAACCCCACCATAAATTTAACTCTATTCTTCTGCACTGCGAAAAGAGCACGGTCGATCTCTTCAAGGTTCAAGGCAATAGGCTTTTCACAAAAAATATGCTTACCTGCTTCAGCGGCGGCCACAATAAGATCAGCGTGGGTATCGGTACTCGTACAGATGAGCACAGCCTCAATGTTAGGGTCAGAAAAAACGTCTTCCGGATTCGTGGAGACCTTGCGAATGCCAAACTCTTCAGCACAACGTCGGGCGGTTTCTTCTACAACGTCAACCACAGCTGCAACACGAGCTTCTGGAATTCGTCGCATTATATTTTCTATGTGTAGCCGTCCTATCCGACCTGTCCCAAGTACTCCTATATTCACAACTTTTTTCTTCATTTAACCTCCTTTATGCTGAACAAGCGAGAACAACTTTCATTGTACTATGGGCATCCATTGCTTGGGCAAAAGCCTGCTCAACATCTTCAATAACAAAGCGGTGCGTGATTATTCTTTCAAAAGGAGGGAAATAGCTAGCATATCGCTCAAATAGTTTCAAACTTGACAAGTATCCACGGGGCGGATGATTAGTCTGTCCGAGTAGACGAATATTTTTAGCACAAATATGTCTATGAGGATTCAATGTAATATCTCCAGTATCAACGAAAACACCCGCCACAATGTACATTCCTCCTCGGCGGGTCAGCTCCAGTCCTTCAATTATCGCTTGTGGTACCCCAGTGCACTCAATTGTCAGGTCAGCCCCCCGTCCGTGTGTCAAGTCATAAACAAACTCGATCCTTTCTTTTGGAGACATTTTGCTAATATTGATTGTATAGTTTGCACCAAATTCTTTAGCCATTCCAAGTCGAAATTCGGAGGAATCAATTGCTATGATATCTCCAGCTCCAAGAATTCTAGCTTTGATAATATGCATCAGTCCCATTGGCCCAACCCCTTGTACCACAACAGTATCGCCAGATTTAAAACCTTCACCACCTATATTATAAAATTCTTTTGCTTTATCAACATTATACGTAACTGCCATAAGTTCGGTTAACACGGCGGTCTCCGGTTTTATAGTTTCTGGTACTTTGCAAACAAAAGTGCCCGGCAGCAAAACCATATACTCTGCCATCCCGCCAAAAAGGTATGGAGGTTCTTTGCAAGAAAGGTTGTTGCCATATGTTTTGATATTTTCACACCAAATGAACCCACCGCCACCGTAATTTTGACAATAAAAGCAACGACCACAAGGTATATCCGGACAAACAACAACTCTATCTCCTACTGTTATCCGTTGATCAGGTGGGAACCATAATGTTTTATTTGCTTGGCTTCCAATTTCTGCAATAATTCCTACGATTTCATGCCCCAAAATTATAGGGAAAGGGACAGAAACTTCGGCAGTTGTTCCTCCATAAAGGGTCGTTTCCCCTTTGTATATGTGTTTATCCGTTCCACATATGCCACATAATTCTACCTTTAATAAAGCGTGACTATCTTTAATTTGAGGATAAGGAAATTCACGAACTTCAAATTGTCCCGGTTTTACCAACACAGCTGCCTTGACCTTCTTCATTGTACCTCCTTTTGCGTTATCAACAAATTTTGTAACAATACAATCCTTAAATCTAAGTTTCTCCGCGCTTTATTTCGTTTGTTCTCGCTTTATTCGGCGCCTCCTTTGGTTTGCCCGTTCGTATCATTTCGATAAGCTCTTCTGCCGTCACTTCTTCTTTGTTATACACCCCAAGCATCTCACCTCGGTTAAGAAGGACAAACTTATCCCCTATAAAATATACATGATAAACGTTGTGGGTTACAAAAATAACCGCAACCCCACGTCGTTTCATCTCTGCTACCGCGTGGAGAAGCTTGTCTGTCTCCCTAACAGACAGGTTCAAAGTTGGCTCGTCAAGCAATATTAAAGAGCTTTGAAAATATAAGGTTCGACCAATACTTATGGCCTGCCTCTCACCACCGGACAACCAACTCACTCGTTCATTAGGACTTCTTACTTGTACCCCAACTTCGGCGATATATTTAGTTGCTTCCTCTTTCATTTTCTTTAAATCAAGCATTTTCAGAAAACTAAAAAGGCGCTTTTGGGGTTCACGTCCTAAAAAGAAATTTCTTGCGATATCCATAAACTGTATCACTGCTCCACCTTGAGGCACTGCTTCAATTCCCAACATTCGGATTTCATTTGGAGAAAAAAACCGAATGTCTTTTCCCCGAAATATTATCTGACCTTCGTCGGGGCGATAAACCCCCATTATAAGTTTAATTAACGTGCTCTTACCCGCGCCGTTATCGCCAAGTAACCCGACCACTTCTCCCGGGTATACCTCAAATGACACCCCCTTCAATGCCTGCACACGGCCAAAAGACTTTTTTACGCCTTGTACAGATAATACTGGTTGGACCTTCATAAGTGCCTCCTCATATATCCATTCCGAGAATTCTTCGCAAAACCCCTTTATTAACAACCATTCCGAGAACAAGGATGATACCAATAAAGGCCTTATACCAATAGGCCGGCGCTCCAGCTAAAACCAGGCCTACACGAAGTAACGAGAACACAAGAGCACCAAAAAAGGCCCCTAAAATCGTTCCGAAGCCACCGGATAGATAACATCCGCCTAAAACAGCCGAAGCAATAGCTTCCAGCTCCATACCCTCCCCTAAAGTGGGATAGGACATTCCGAAACGAGCAAAGCTGAACATTCCTGCAATGCTCGCAAACATAGCCGTTAGTAAAAAGTTTATCAACTTAACACGAGCAACTTTTACACCTAGCATATTAGCGACTTCAGGATTACCACCAGCAGCACAAGACCAGTTGCCATGTTGCGTTCGGTTCAGGAGGAACATGAACAAAGCCAAAAACACTAATAACCACAATGCAGAAAAACGAAATTCATATATAAAAGGGCCATTTAAAATATTAAGTAATAAACTTTTCCCTTGAAAAGAAACAGGAAACCCTCCAGTAACAACTAATACTATTCCCCGGATAGTCATCATGGTGCCCAAAGTGACAATAAACGAAGGTATTCTTAGACGCAGTGTTAATAAGCTGTTCACGCTACCTATAATAAGCCCAAAAAACAATACACAAATAAAAGCTACAAAATCATTTATACCCTTGTTCAAAAGACTCGCAAGTAACACGCCTGCGCTAGCGTAGACCGAACCTACAGAAAGATCAAACTCGCCAGAGATCATTAATAGGGCAACCGCCAATGCTACTGGAACAAGCTCGGCTGCTATTGTAAGGATCCCAGCAAAAGTACTAAGGGTAAAGAATTTATCAGATAGCAAAGAAAAAACAACAACTAAGAGAATAAACGCCACTATTACTCCAAGACTGGGAAAAGCTGGCATTGACTTCAGCAGCTTCGCTGTTTTCACTGTTTACCTCCGTTTACTACCCTCTTTTTGTCTTATAAAGAAGGGGAAAGAACCGCAAAATCGCGGCTCTTTCCCCTGGATTTCTTTACAACCCACCAGTAGTTTGCACTTGCTTTTCAGCAATGGGAAGGTTAGTTTTATCAATTACTGTAGGACCTGTAGGCATTTTTGCTGGCGGGAGAAATCCATATTGGACATGCAGATACAACCATACGGCAGCTAGATACCCTTGCATAAAAGGTTGTTGGGCGATTGCGCAAATCATCACGTCATTTTTGATAGCATCAAGAATTTTGTCACTGACATCACAAGTAGCCAACCTTACTTTGCCAACTAAGCCTTGTTCTATTATTAGGTCAATGGCAGGATGGGCTCCCAAAGGGCCCAAGGTAAAGATCATGTCAGTGTCGGGGTATTTTTTGAGATAAGCTTTCAAAATCTCCAGCGCTTGCGTAGGATATGGAGTAATGTCTATTTTTTCGATGGGAATCCCCTTTTCGGCGAACGTTCGGATGATACCCTCAGCCCTAAGTTCAAGACACGTAAGACCTGGTTGGTGGATACCAATAACTGCACGCTTCGGCGTAAACTCTTTCAACACTCTATTGGCCAACGTTTCACCAACTATGAACTCATCCTGGCCAATGTAAGCAAGATATGGCACATATGGAGGAGCATAGTCTTCAATATTGACCGCAATGACAGGGATCCCTAACTCCTTAGCTTTCTTCAGGGGCGCGTCAAATGCCGTGTCGCTAGAAATAGTGACAGCGATACCATCCGGCCTAGCTGCTATTGCGCTCTCGAGCATGTTGACCTGTTCTTGGACAGAAAACACAACAGGGGCTGTGAAGATGCCTTTTACACCAAGCTGCTTACAAGCTGTTTCCCATCCGAGCTTTTGTACAGCCCAGAAAGGATCTCCAGCACCAGTATGAGGCACATAGTAAAAAACCAACTCCTTGGACATAACCCCTAAGACCCCAAAAAACACAGCCAACCCAACAAGCAAGACTTTACGCATATCCCCCTCCTTTTACAAGCGTTTGCAAAGCAACAGGCACTATACACAGTTTGAAGCTCTTTGTCAAGGGACATTTGTCCCAGAAGAGCGCTTGCTTAAGGCTTACCATAATGTCCCGTTTATTGTGTCTGGTCAGCATGATAGCTTCCCACCTCGATTTCCGCAAATCCCCGAAGCCTTCTGGTACCTCGTCCAGATGACTCAAAACCAAGTAGAGAAGCTTTTCCACCGCCTCTTCTCCACAAAACACCTCCACCACCTTTGTCCTCCTTTTCACCTCCTTGGCCAAGCGTTCCAGTTGATTCGTGGTGTAAAGATACCGCCGGATGGGCTTGGGATACCGCAAAAACGCCAAAAGGGCATAAGCCTTGTTCTCCCAGCGCTCCACGATCTTGGGATAGATTCCGCCCCAGTGATCCCAAAGCTTCTGTAGCGCTTTCCTGGCCTCCTCCTCAGTTTCTGCGCGGTACACCCGCTTGAGATCCGCGGCCAGCGCCTCCCGGTCCGCCTTTCGAGCCTTGTTCAACGCATCGCGGACTGCATGAAGAACGCAAAGCTGCCAATCGGCTTCGGGAAAGATCTTCTTGATCGCCTCCTCTAGGCCTGGAAGATCATCGGTGATAAAGATCCGCACCCGCCGGACCCCACACCGTCTGAGGTCCTTGAGGACTTCTTCCCAGTTCTGAGCGCTTTCCCCTTCCGCCCCAAACAGCCAAAAGCCGAGGATCTCCCGGCGCCCATCGGGTTTAATGCCCAAGGCCGTGTACACCGGTTCCTTGGCCGTTTTTCCTCGGCGAACGGAGAGGAAAGTCCCGTC
>JACIVX010000025.1 GCA_014361295.1 Methanomassiliicoccales archaeon
CTTAAGATCGTACTCGCGATTGTTAATTTCTTGGTTATTGTAGGAATAACACTTTTCCTTCCGAAGCCGGATTGGATGAAGATTCTCATAATTTTGGCTGGAGCTGAGGCAATGCTTACTTGGATATCGTTGATCTTTATGAACGTTATGTACGCTCACGAGACAACTAGGTATGAGGCGATGGCCAGAACCACTGAGAGACTTTGGGCCTTCTTTGTTGGGGGAGCAGTTATCTATATTTTCAAATCTCTCACGCCGTTTGTCGTGGCGCTCTTAGTGGGCTATACATTAAGGGAAATTCTAAGGATAAAATGGGGGCTCCAGTTTGTTGATGAGCTTAAAATTCGCTTTAGACCCGAGGTGTGGAAGAGCCTTCTGAAGAAATCCTATCCATTCTGGCTAATTGGATTATTTACTTTAATCTACTACCGTACGGACATGGTGATGCTGGGCCTCATAAGAGGAGATTATGAGACTGGAATTTATAGAGCGGCTTATACGCTGATAGAGGTTTCCCTCTTTGTTCCAAACATTGTTGTATCGACGACGATGCCTTCCATGGCGAGACTATGGAAGGAAGACAAGGGAACTCTCAACGTTTTGTTCAAGAAGAGCTTTCAGATGCTCACCCTTTTAGGGGTTGCTGGTTTGGCCGGCTATTACATTTTTGCTAGGCTTGGAATTTTGATAATCTTTGGAGAGGAGTTCCTCCCAAGTGTTCCCGTGTTGAGGATTTTAGCTTTTGCGGTTCCCTTCATGTTCCTGAATTCTCTGTTGGGGAGCTATATGAACGCTACTGGAAGAGAATTAACATTTACGAAGATAACTGGGTTTACAGCTTTGTTAAATGTTGTTCTGAATTATTTCCTTATTCTGCATTTTGGAGCAGAGGGAGCTGCGGTGGCGACGGTGATGAGTCAGGGAATGGCAAGTGTTTTAAGTCTAAGCAAATCTATTGTTTTGCACTCATAGCAGTTCTTAACGCTCTCTTGATAAAATAACCACTTCTTATTTTGTCACCAAGGGAGAGAGCATTACTCATTAGCTCATAGTAAGTTTCCCTATCCAAATGACTCGCCTTGATAAATAGATCAAATAAATTCTTCCCAACGATGCCGACTTTATATTTTTCTGTAATTTCTGCAACATACTTTGCATGGACATCAACTAAAACAGGAAGCCCAGCAACCATGTAGCTTGAAAACTTTGAAGAGCTACTAAATTTAAAATAACTTGCGAGGTTTATAGGATACCACACAAGCCCAAAATTCCCCTCATTTAGCTTGGAAAGAAAGGTTGCCTCTTCAAAAACCCCCAAATACTTTAAATTTGTCAATTCAAATTTGTTAAGCCATTCTCCGTTTGGGCCAATTAACCATAATTCAACCCCTGCAGGCAAGTTTTTAAGATTGGAACTCAATTCTCCAACTCGTTCTTTAGATAAATTCCCAGAATAAACAATAATCCTCTTCTGGCCAAACTTCCCCTGAGTAGAGTAATGCTTTCTTCTCAAGGATCTTGTTCCCAGATCAAGTATTTCATAATAAACGAACTTTTTACGGGAGACCCCATATCTAAGTTGTATAACATTGGCCATTTCCTCATTAAATACGAGAATCTTATCTGTGTGGTCGAAAATATTGGCCTCTAAAGAATAAGATATATCATCAATTAAGAGGGCCAGCCATGAGCTTTCGTATATGCTATCTGTTCTAATGGAAGATCGTAGACATAGACTATCAGTGAGCCAATATTCTTTGAGATAGCTTCTAACACTTTGCTGTCAAGTATCCTTAGTCTAGTTGTTTTAACTGGATTGCATGCAGCCGGGTATGGAATAAGAAGAACATCAGCTAAAAGAGATTTTAGGATTTTAGAATAATAAAGAAGCGATGAAGCAACGGAGATTCTTTGAGGTAAATGAATAGGGGTAAACCCCAGTTCTGAAGAAAAATTAACGATATCTTGTAAGGTCTGCTTAGTTGCTAAACTCATGCCAGACGTCTTTGGCACAATCACATATCTCTTCAGCATATCACCCCTTGATAAACATTTAAAATTCGGTTAACAATACTCTCCCACCTAAACTGCTCCGCATATTTTCTTATCTTCTCCCTGTCCCGCTCCTTGTCAAGGGTCTTTAAAATTTTCTCCGCTAAACACTTAGGATCGGTGGGCGGGCAGAGCAAGCCGAATTCCTCGGAGGTTATTACCTCCTCACATGTATAGTGAACAAATGGTCCAACTTTCACGATGAATTCCTCCTGATAGCTTGATAAATATTCAAAATTTCTTTGGTAATTTTCGAATTATCAAACTGATTTCTCCATTTAATAGCATTCTGAGAAAGCCGTTCTTTAAGGCCTTCATCCTTCAAAAGTCTCATTATAGCTTCTGCTAAGGCCTTAGGGTTTTTGGGAGGGATCATTAAAACATCAACGTTATCTCTAAGGATTTTAGGGGTATATCCCGCAGAGGTCACAATAGCAGGAAGCCCCACCACCAATGCTTCTTGAAGTGTAGTAGACCAAATGTTCTCCACAGGGGAGAGTGCAACGAATACATCAGCCAAAGCATACCAGACTTCCGTATCATTCCTAGGTCCAATAATATAAAGGTTTTTTAAGTCATGTTTTGTCTTCTCTTTAACACATTTCTTAAATAGTGATCCTCCCCCGACTATTAAAAATGTTATTTCTTCGTGCTCTCTTAGGAGTTTTGCTGCTTCAACAAAAGTCAAAGGATCCTTGTCCCAATCAAGTCTTGCAAGGAATAAAACAACGAACTTGTCATCGATTCTAAGAGATTTTCTCATTTCAGTAGCCTGTCTTTTAAGTTCCTTGCTAAATGGATTAAATCGTTTTAAATTGATCCCCTTGTATATGAACCTTACTTTGTGTCTCAATTGGGGGTAGGAAGAGAGAAGCAGGTCTCTAAGCTCCTCATGATGAGTTAAAATCACGTCGGCGTTCTCAACTACTTCATTAAGCTTGAGCCTCAAAAAGGCATTATCGAAACTTTGGATATAATTTGTTAAGGGAATTCTTACATCATTTCCATGGGCTGTAACAATCACAGGAACTTTGATTTTCTGCTTTAGTAGTATGCTTGCATAGCCGCTCGGCCATGTGAAATGTGCGTGGATTAGATCAAATTCAAGCTTCTCACGTTTAATAATCCTCAATGCAGCTTTAAAGAAGCTGTCACCGAGACGTTTTCTAAAGAACTCTACGGGAGCGTGGAAGAACCGGGGATAGTAGACTCTAACGTTATCATACTCGTAATCGCGGAGGTTTCTGTTAGGCCCCCATGGTTGAGGTGAGATAACATAAACATTTTCGAAATAGTCCTTTAAATATCTCACCTGCTCCTTAACGAATATTCCTCCATAGTGTCTGTTTTCTGTATCTGGGTAAGAGTTAGTGATTATCAGAAGTTTTTTCATAAATTCTCACCATTTTCTTTTCTTCGTTCTTCCAGTTCCATTTTTTAGCGATCTTGGCTGGATTGAACTTAATCTTTTTATTCCTGATTAAATCAAGAACCTGTTTTAGATTACCTGATTCCAGTTTTTTAACGGCAACCCCACATCGGTATTCTTCCACAAAATCTTCCATTAAGGAATCTGCATTTACGATACTCGGTACACCCACCATTGCAGCTTCAAAAACCTTTATCGCAATACCTCTTTTTACGTTCTCCCTTGGGGGATACCATGCAAAAATGACATCACAGAGCTTGTAGTAGTTTGGAATCAACTTGTAATCAACATGCCCAACGAACTCAACGTTTATTTCTGGGTACTCCTTCTGTACGAGTTTTTTTAATTTCTCGGTGCTCTTACCTTCTCCAACGAATAAGATGTTGTACATGTTTTGTTTATCCTTCACTGCCTCAAATAGTGAAATAAAGTTTGATACAGTTCTTTGACCACCTATAAATCCAATTGTGAATTTTTTTGATTTCCTTAGTTTTAGATTTGGATAATCTAGAAAAACATCAAGATCAGGGACGTTCCATATCGTTATGATTTTTTCCGGAAAAATTCCGTGCTTGATATAGTACTCCCGTAGCCCCTCATGTTCCCCCCCGATAGACTGGGTAGCGGCTATCAAAATATCAGGATACCTTGCCATAATGAGATCGAGCTTCTTGATGAGTTCCTCAAAAACACTTTTTTTCCCTTCTATAGAGAAAAAAGTGAAGTAGAGGTCATGTACATCATAAACCCACATAACTTTTTTCTTGAGTTTTTTGAAGAGAAACCCTAACACAGCAGTATCAAAATCATGAGTATGTATGGCATCTGGCTTCAACTTTAAAATAACTCTAAAAGCATTTAGGTAAAATAGTGGGAGCTTCAACGCCATCAACGGCCCGTATCCTGCTTTGGGACCAACACGAATAACCCTAAAGCCTTCAATAACTTCTTCTTTAGGGTACTTCCCCTCCCTGTCCCACGCAATGATGTAAACTTCGTGTCCATGCTTGGCTAGACTTTTTGCTTCTTTATAAACCCTTGGATCGGGTTTGAAGGGATTTGTAACAGTCATTACTATCCTCATTTCATCACCTATAGGCCCTCTTTCCAAGCAACAACCCAGCTATAAATCCAAAGCTTATTAAGTTATGGAAGAGCCACATTACCGGAGGAAGTGCAAGAGCATCGGCGTTTTTTGTTCTTCGCCATAGCCTAAAACCCTCACCGAAAAGTAAAAGCCAGTAAAGGATAAATGGCCACATTAAAATGCTCCACAAAGGAATTAACATTTCAAACCCTAGAAACCCTATAGGAAAAATCCACAGGGGAGAGAAATAGCCTTTTCTTATTGCCATGCTTTTAACCGCACCATAGTTGAAGCTCTGCTTTAAGAATCCTTTCCACGTTGAGCGGGCGAAGTAGTAGCTTACAATCTCAGGATTAAAGAACAGTTTGTAGTCCCTCTTGTTTATTCTCAGGTTGAACTCGAAGTCGTTTCCGGTCAACATATCCTCATCAAAACCCCCGATTTCCTCGGCGATTTTTTTGTCATAAAGCGCGAAGGCAACAGTTTTGGCAAAATGTGGCTTTTCTTCATACCAAAATGTGCTTGCACCAGAAAGAGGTGAGGAGTAGATTAAAGCTACAAACTTGGCCAGTCTACTTTCATAGAGTTTGATTATTTTACCTCCCACTCCAGCAAGCTTTGGTTCCTTTTCCTTAATTTCCAAAAAAGTTTCAACACTTTTTCTTAAAAAATCTCTTTCAGGATAAGCGTGAGCACCAAAAATTATGAAGAAATCCCCTCTTGCCTCTTGGATTCCTATGTTAAAGGCATAAACCTGTCTTCTCTTCGGATTTTTTTGGTATTTCACAAGCTCTGGATATCTACGTTCAAAATCTCTCACTATCTCTGCGGTTTTATCGGTACTCATTCCATCATACACGAGAATTTCATACCTGTCTTTCGGATAATCTTGATTAACCCATTCCTCGAGGCATTTGCCGATGTATTTTTCCTCGTTGTAAGCGGGAATTATAACCGAGACAAATGGAAGCTCCATTATTTCACCCGATACTTTTTTATTATTGCGCACTTTTTATAAATTGGTGTGGTCAATGACTCAAAAGTATTTCGTTCATCCCCTGGCTGTTGTTGAAGAGGACGTTGAAATCGGAGAAGGAACAAGAATATGGCACTTCGCCCACATAAGGAAGGGTGCAAAAATAGGCAAGAACTGCAACATAGGAAAGGACGTGTACATTGATGTGGGAGTTGAAATAGGCAACAACGTTAAAATCCAGAACGGAGTGAGCGTTTATCGCGGCGTCAAGGTTGAGGACGATGTCTTCCTCGGCCCGCATATGACTTTCACCAATGACCTCTATCCGAGGGCCTTTAATCAGGACTGGGAACTCGTGCCAACTTTAGTAAAGAAGGGAGCAAGCATAGGGGCTCACGCAACGATAGTATGCGGCGTGACGATTGGCGAGTACGCAATGGTAGGGGCTGGAGCAGTTGTTACCAAAGATGTGCCACCTTTTGGGTTAGTTTTTGGAAACCCGGCCCGTTTGAAGGGTTTCGTCTGCTACTGCGGAAGAAAATTAAAGGAAAAAATCGGTGAAGATGGGGGTAATATCATATTCAAATGCTCCCACTGTGGGAGAGAGGTTAAAATCAAAAGAGAAGATTATGAAAAATATCTGAAAGAAAAAGACGTGTGAGGTGCTTTAAATGATACCAATTGCTAAGCCTTTAATTAGTGATGAAGAAATAAACGCCGTAACTGAGGTTTTGAAGAGCGGGATGCTTGCAAGCGGGAAGGAAGTAAAAGAGTTTGAAAA
>JACIVX010000026.1 GCA_014361295.1 Methanomassiliicoccales archaeon
ATGGTCACCGTAGGATTTCCGCTAAGTAGACAGCAACCAGCAAGACCGCCTCCGGCGAGGAACAAAAAGACCATGGGGAAAAACTTCTTAAATGACATGACGATCTCCTTCTTGGCGGGACTGTCCCAAATACAGCGCGCCAAAATTATCTAGCCGCGAGAGGAAAAAGCCTTTGGGCCCCTTTTGGCCAGAAAGTCGTTATTAGTATACCCTGCGCCCTCCCGTTTTCCCACCATCCGCTTTTCTTGCCTTTAGAACGCCACCAATGAAAGTGGTGGACGAATTTATGAAGACGCGATGATGCCAAAGCTTCCGTACCAGTTTTGAGTCACTTAGATAGGGTGTCAAAAGGTGTAGGGGTTTAGGCTCAGAGAATCTGCATAGATCTGGATGAAAACTGAATGAAAAGCTGTTGCACTGGCTGAATACAACAAAAACGAGGCTTTATGCTGGTTTACAAACTCTTCGGCATGTTAAGCAAATGAGCCAGGAGCCGTTTTGGATATAAATAAGCCTTGAGAACATTTTCCAATTGTTCAATAGGATATAGCTGACTTGCTGTTCTTGATTCTCTGCTACTTTGCATGTTAGGCCAACGTTCTCTCCATACTGCCCAGGTAATCTCATCCACTCTTGCCTTATATGGAGGAAACGTTTCTGGATTTAGGATGTCTACTCGTTCAATTCCCAGTGTGGATCGGTGGACATCTAGGCGAACCAATCCTGACAGTCCATAAGGTGAGCCAGGGTTTTCTTGTGGTACCCGTAAGCGTGTGTACCAGGTAAGATGTGCTCCACCGTAGCCTCCCTCCTCGTCGAGTTCTCCTCTTCTTCCCTTGATGTCCACTTCTTCCGAAATCCGCACCACTGGTGAACGCTGGCCTGGCCCTATTCGGATGACTTGTTCGGGATGTTTTGGGCGCAACCGGTGAGTTTTTATCAGTCCAACAGCATATTTCAACAGCGCGTCCTCAATGAGGCCTTCTCTGGACTCCCCAAGGTCTTGGCCCAAAATTTTTGCTGCCCTTCTGCGCCACTTGTCGAGGAAGAAAAGCGGACCATCTACAAGAATGAAATCGTTTGGATACTTCTTGCGGAACTTGGCTAAAACTGCAAACTCCAACCGTTGTCGCAAGATTGCGACCCGTCCTTGGGCTCTAGATCGGATTAGTCCTTCATTAAATAGGTTATCCCCGAGAATGGCCCCCTCACGACGCTCAACCCTATCTTCATCAGTACCACGAAAGGTTGTATCACATACGATCCACTCGTTCGGTTCAGAAGGAAAACCAAAAGTTTGGTCAACCGTATCCCACACGACATTTTCGCCTTCTATGTTTATTCCTCCCTTTTCCCGTATTACGTGAAAAGGTCCAAGCAGGAGTAAACGAGCAGCAATGAGCTCAGGATCCATGAAAAGACAGCCGTTAGAGTCTCGGAGGAGAACACCAGCAGCGATGTGGGCAATGTGGAGGGGTACTAAGGCCCCGTTTGGCAATGGAACGCGATAAGGTAGCATTATTGTGCGTTGCACACCGTCAAGAAATGCGCGGAAAACAATTTCTTCTCCCCCCGATTCCACCGGTAATGGTTCCCAAAAATCTGTTTCCACCGGAGTGTAGTCCCTCTCTTCAGCGAAGGTTGCTGGCAGTGCTTGTTCTTCTTCGGAAAGATCTTTTACTCCTGTAAAAACTCCTTCCTGCCTTAAGTCCCGCAGAAAATTATCAATGGCTGGAGGAACCAGTACCTTCATAGCCCTCACCAATTCATCCACGGAGCTCCTTTTTTAAGTAGTGTAAGGGAATAGGAAAATACACTAGCACAGGGCGGTTGTGCAGCGTATGCCACAGCAGCATCCAACCCTTGTCTAAAAGAATCGCCTTCTGCTTTAAACCTTCAGCAAGCCACCCATAGGGCGGCTTACGAATTTCCACTGGATGGCTTCTACCAACCGCAAACGTAGAGGTGTTAGCCAAAACCTCTTCATCTACTTTAGAGGCGAGTTGCTGTGCTCCGAGAAGGGAGAGTCCCACACTTCGCCCTCGCGCCGCGATTTCCACAATATCCGATTTTAAAACAGAAAATTCCCGACCAGCGGGGACAAACTTATTCAGCTCGTCCACAAAAATGACTACGTGCTTGGGGAATTGCTTAAGTTGTTTATTATCTTCCAATCGTCCAGTAATCTCTGCTGCCTTTCTTTCTTCCAGCAATCGGAACACTGTGCGTACAACAGTTTGAAAGATCAACCGCTGGCCCTTGTCACTTAATTGAGTAATGTCTACCACCCACAACTGCCCTGGCTTTAACTCCTTTAAAGGTATGGGCTGATCGGCATTCTCCGCTGGCAAGATTACGCCTTTCATTTGATTCTGTAAGGCGTGCTGCATACGATTTAAAATTTTATTAGCAGTGGCTCTATGGTGGCTTATTTCATCAAGTTTAAACCAATCACCTCCCTTGGATTGCTCCATTGCATTTCGAAGTTTCCTAATGAGGCTTTCAAAAGTTAAACATTCCCGCTTAGCCAGATCAGCCATGGAAGCGATCAGGGCTACAGCTTTATCATCCAAGTCGTCTGGATCAAAAAGGGTGTAGAGAGCTCCTACCCCGACGTTAATAAGCGATTGTAGGCCATAGCAAAAAGGTTTCACCTTAGCATCGCTTCGTTGACTGAGGACCCCGCCTTCTGGGCGGTAGTGCTTTGGGGCGAAGAAATGAAATCGTTGCTCTTGAGCCCAGCGAATGGGATCTAGGCCATAATCGTGTTTAGCTTGATGCCAGAGTCGCACCGCGAGTCCCCACCGAGGATGATCTTTTATTCTGTCCATCTCCTCCCAAGTGGGAAGGTCGTCGATAAACATTAAGTCAGCTTCCTTCACATTAAAAGCTATGGCGGCAACACCTGCGTTGTGTCGCTCGCTATGGGCCAGTAAGCCCAAAAGAAGAAACAAGGCATAACTGGTTTTAGTGGCTACTCCAGAAGCACCAGCAATGTTGATATGTGCCGCTTCATATCCAACAACATACCGAGCATCAAGACCAATGGGTACTGGTTCTCTGCGATCGTCGTAAGTAAATCCTGCAAGAATTTCGTGTTCCGGAGAGATCTGCGCTCCATAAGCCTCCCGAATTTCCTTGGCCGTCGCAAAGGTAACCGGCCAGGTACCTCGAATTGGTTCCATTCTACCATCGCTGCGGCGGACCACCTCTGCTTTCGCACTTATCACGACCGGTATTTGGGTTGGCATCTCTACCTCTGGTCGACCAAAGGCATGTGCATAGAAGCTGTCTAACACCTCCCGAATGTCACTAACCGCTTGGACCTCAGTGACTAAACCGGTTACTCTAACGCCTCGGCTGTGAGCTGTTACAATACTGCCCACTTCAATGTGAATGTTCTCATCACCTTTTACCCAAAATGTAAATTCACCCGGTGTAGCAGGTGTTTGCAACGTAGGAGCTACACGCCCGATCCAATTCGCTTCCCATTCTTTTTGAACCGCGATTACTTGCTCTTCTTTTGCGGTTTCTAAAATCGCACTTTCTTTAGTGAGTGGGACTGGAATTCCTAGTCGTTGCTCGAAAAATTCTCGAATGTCTTGCAAAATTTCAATCAATTCATCTTCGGCGAATTGCAGACGAATTCCGATTTCTTCGGCGATACGTAGCAGAGTAGGAGGCTTTGATATTTTCTGGATAATATCCTCAAGTTCCTTTCTCCGACGCTCGCGGTCGTAACTTGCATGTGGATAATTACTAATTTTTTTCTCTCGCTTAAGCCACTGGTCAAACTCTCTGTGTTCCCTGACCAATTCCTCAATCTCCTCTGTTTGAAGAGGCTCCGACGGATCCCTCCATTTAATCATGGCGTCACCCCCTTTTGTATTGTCCATATTTTGGATTAGCCCATAAATGTTTAATATAATCAACTTCTTGTTCCTCTATCAATGACATACCAGAAGCCCCTTGTAATTGTAAAAGCTCTGAAAGAAGCTGTCTTCGGATCTTCAAGGTTAGTCGACCCGGTTGGCCATCGGGCCGATAATAGCGTGACGTCGGGGTAGAACAGATTTGAAGAACACGTTGGCGAAACTCCAATAAAGGCCGAAGGTGGGACCATTGCGGCAAAGATGTGATTTTTTCCATTGCTTTGTCTTGCCGAACGACAGTGCACATCCAACACCCGAATCGAGTTTCGCGCCCGTTATACACCTCTTTTTCCAAAATGTAAGTAGGATATCCCCAGTCAGGAGCAAGGAAGTTCAAGAAATCCCAAACGTCACACTCTCGCCAATATGCAATGGGCGCTAAATAAGAAGCTTTCAGATGCTTGCTGTACTTAAACCACGCTCCCTGACCACATTCCCCTCCCCTCCGGCAAGTATATGTCATGCGTTGATCCCGAGCATTCGATTCGCCGAAACGGACGCCTGTTATAAGCATTCTCCGCTGTGACTGGATAGGGTCTTCGAGCGCTGCTTTAGCTGGCTCTATCTTTAAACGCCGCGTGCACCAGCGGAAGCGCTGATGTGGCGGTGGATACCCCTTTCCCAATAGACAGACCCAGAATCTATCTTCTAGCCGCGGCCGAACAATATGGCATTTGATTGGTAACGATGTTAACCGCACAAAACTTGCAATGAATCGCAAAAAATTAAGCGCATATTGGCGAATGACCGGGATCTCAACTAAAGTGTCGGAGTACACTATATCAATCCTGGATACCGGCAGTTTTTCCTGCACAGCGGTTTCTAAAGCCAAAATTACAGCGGTAGTGGAATCTTTTCCTCCAGAAAACATGAGGACCCAATGATTAAAGCCTCGCTCCAACGCAGAGATGAAGGCCTTTTTCGTTTCATGGACACGATTCGGAAGTTGTAAACTCGCCATTTCATCAACTGCTAAGTTGTGATTCTGCACATCCATTTTGTTCGCGCTTTTCATAAGGCCTCTCAAAATTTGCTCTCTTTGCTCATATTTGCATCATTAACATCGGAAATTTGCTGATTAAAAAGTCCGAGTTCTCGTGGTCGATGTATGGCTAGTAGTCTAAGGGATGCGAAAACTTGCAAAAATAGTCTATGAAACTCAGGAGATAAAGCACGCCCCTTGTGTAAATGGGCATATCGGGAGGATAGGTGTTTTCGGCCTTCGCAGGAGGCTATCACTTCCACCGGAAGATCGTTCCAGCACTTGGCCGTTGGAAGATTGGGATCCTCAACCTCAAAATGCTGTACTTTCTTTCGACCGCCCACGTCTGCCTCGGCTTTAGTATAACTTTGCCTCGAAACTGGCGCCAAAACTTTTAGACGCTAGGCGAAGAGTTGCACGAATCGCAAGCTGGGACAGGGAGGGTCTACAATGATCGGGCGCAGGGAAATTAGCGGTGGGGGAGGCGGCGGCCAAGAAGGCGCTCTAAAACTCGGTTGACCTTGGTCCGGCGGGCCTCGCGGCCGGAAAGGGGCGGAACAAGCACGGTGTAAAGCCCCAAAACCTTTCCCCCTAAAACGTCGGTGAGAAGCTGGTCCCCGATCACTGCCGCTTCTTCACGCTTTGTCCCCAAAATGCTCAGTGCTCGTTTAAATCCCCAAGGCAAAGGCTTTCGAGCGCGCTCCACCAGGGGGATTCCTAAATCCGCGAGCGCGGTGCGCACCGGGGAATCCTTGGGAAGCCGGGCGTTTGTAAGGACGGCGATCTTGAACCCTTGACCTTGGAGCTTGCGCAGAAAAGCGGCGGTAGCACGGGGGAACTCCCCGGTTCGCCAAAGGCAAAGGGTGTTGTCGAGATCGAAAAGAAGGGCCCGAATGCCCCGGCCCCAAAGGCGGCGCCAGTCCACCTGCCGCAAAGAACGCGCTTCCTCGTGGGGCTTAATCAGCCTCATGCTCAACGATGACCTCGCCGATCCTCACAAATTTCTTGAGCCGGTCTAAAACTTCTAAGGCCTCGGCCAAACATCCCGGAGCCACGTAGATCTTGAAGAATTTTCGGCCCTGAATTTCCCGGTACTCCCGGCGCACGTTGGCCACGCCATCGCTCATGCCGAAGGCGCCATCCACGGTGTGGAGGGTTTCCTCGT
>JACIVX010000027.1 GCA_014361295.1 Methanomassiliicoccales archaeon
TAAATGGATTGTATTATTAGGGATCGCCGACACAAACCATTAAATACAACCAACAAGAAAAAAGATAAAACAAAAAGAAAGAAAAAATCGCCCTGTTAAAATCAGACCAAAATGGGATTGAAATTGAGCCCATCCCCCCTGCCTCGCCTTGGGCGATAACGGTTAAAATCAGACCAAAATGGGATTGAAATTTATACGACTACACTACGATCCGGTCTTGGAAATGCGTTAAAATCAGACCAAAATGGGATTGAAATTCCTTTACAGTGTGGGGGAGCTATTGGAAGTGTTTCGGTTAAAATCAGACCAAAATGGGATTGAAATACGGATAGATGGAAAATTTTTGATGTATGTCAAATTATGTTAAAATCAGACCAAAATGGGATTGAAATTAATTCTTGAAAAAACTTGCATTATATTTTCTTGCAGTTAAAATCAGACCAAAATGGGATTGAAATTTGGGAAAAACCCGTTCAAAATCTTCAAAATGTTCAGTTAAAATCAGACCAAAATGGGATTGAAATCCACACAAGGGGTGAACATGATAACTATGTAACGCCTGTTAAAATCAGACCAAAATGGGATTGAAATATCGTTGATCCCCACACTGATACCATCCTTTGAAAAGACGTTAAAATCAGACCAAAATGGGATTGAAATTAATAGCAGGGATCTCCACCCCGTTTGAGAGGGTGAGTTAAAATCAGACCAAAATGGGATTGAAATCTACTCGGATCGGAGTCCGGATCTTTCACTATCTCGAAGGTTAAAATCAGACCAAAATGGGATTGAAATTGGCATGGGTTATAGGCACAACCGGGTGGGCAGCGGGTTAAAATCAGACCAAAATGGGATTGAAATCCTCACAACCCCCAAAAACCCTCTCAAGTTCATCTACGTTAAAATCAGACCAAAATGGGATTGAAATTCTCTGATTTTCCTTATTAGCTGGTCTATTGCTTCATGTTAAAATCAGACCAAAATGGGATTGAAATGTCAGTGTCCTTGAATCTGATTATTTTAAGTCTTCTGTTAAAATCAGACCAAAATGGGATTGAAATGCTGAAAAACACAGGCGTTTCAACATCATGAAACGGTTAAAATCAGACCAAAATGGGATTGAAATTTGAGAATATGCTTTCTTCGAAGTTTAGGCCGGCTAGTTAAAATCAGACCAAAATGGGATTGAAATCGAAGAAGAGGACATTGAGGAAATAGATATCCAAGAGTTAAAATCAGACCAAAATGGGATTGAAATTTTTCATGTTAGGGGTGTATGGGAGTCTCGCTTTCCTAACAGTTAAAATCAGACCAAAATGGGATTGAAATTATTTAGTGGTTGATTTTAGAACCTTACCACCTTCAGTTAAAATCAGACCAAAATGGGATTGAAATCATCCCAAATTTGGCCTTACCACCCCAAGGGTAAGGGTTAAAATCAGACCAAAATGGGATTGAAATACAAAAAATTCATAGAAATAGAAAACCAAACACATGGTTAAAATCAGACCAAAATGGGATTGAAATCATCTTCATCATCATCGGAGTCATCTAATCCCTCCAGTTAAAATCAGACCAAAATGGGATTGAAATACCTCCTCGAAATCTTGTGCAGCACGGACGAGAACGCGTTAAAATCAGACCAAAATGGGATTGAAATGTGCGTCTGTAACATCACGATGGAGCCTTATCCCGGTTAAAATCAGACCAAAATGGGATTGAAATAAGGTGTGACATCTTATACCCTTTGTCGGATCCGCGACTGTTAAAATCAGACCAAAATGGGATTGAAATCCCGCTCATAAATGTGCATTTATCTGCAAGAACACCGTTAAAATCAGACCAAAATGGGATTGAAATGGCTATCTCAGCCTCGCTAGCCTGTATGCCAAGCGCGTTAAAATCAGACCAAAATGGGATTGAAATGCCAGCACCCACCGAGAGAAGCCCGCCACCATCACCGTTAAAATCAGACCAAAATGGGATTGAAATCTCTGATCAACGTCGAAGGTTACTGTGTGGTTGGGTTAAAATCAGACCAAAATGGGATTGAAATTGAGGAGATGAAAGTAGAAGGCCTTGGGACGGTCCAGTTAAAATCAGACCAAAATGGGATTGAAATAAAGGACAGTGGAGGCAACTTGAAAGTCAACGCGGGGTTAAAATCAGACCAAAATGGGATTGAAATATGACGTAGCGTTAGCATTGGTCGAAGGCGTCAGAGATGTTAAAATCAGACCAAAATGGGATTGAAATAAATCTTCGACTATTATTATCTTCTCGGGGAGCTCATTGGTTAAAATCAGACCAAAATGGGATTGAAATAGCCGCTTTCAGGTCGTTAAGGAATTTGATGAACGGGTTAAAATCAGACCAAAATGGGATTGAAATTCTGATAGGATTTTATGTCTTTGGCTGCCAGTTTTAGTTAAAATCAGACCAAAATGGGATTGAAATATAACAATTCCTGAAGAACTCGAAGAAGAATTTATGAGTTAAAATCAGACCAAAATGGGATTGAAATTGGGGAGGTTATGGTTGTGAATATGAAGATGAGGATCCGTTAAAATCAGACCAAAATGGGATTGAAATTGGGTTCACGACCTTAATTGGGTATTCTATGAGTTTCTCGTTAAAATCAGACCAAAATGGGATTGAAATCTTTTGGCTGAGTTCGGAACTGCACGACTTTGTGAACTCTTGGTTAAAATCAGACCAAAATGGGATTGAAATCGATACAAGACAAGATAATGGGGTGTGGTCACAATTCGTTAAAATCAGACCAAAATGGGATTGAAATCTGTCTCTAAAGAATTCTAAGCGTTCTAATTCATCTAAGACAGTTAAAATCAGACCAAAATGGGATTGAAATGTGACATGTTCATAAGGCCTTCTATGTCAATCGTAGCGTTAAAATCAGACCAAAATGGGATTGAAATCTATACTGAAAGCTTTCAATAGGCCTTTTTCAATCAATGTTAAAATCAGACCAAAATGGGATTGAAATCTTCACCCAAATTGTCGATGTGTGATTGACTGGCCAGTTAAAATCAGACCAAAATGGGATTGAAATCTCAAAGGGTTCTCCAAACTTCAATTTATCTTTAAAGAGTTAAAATCAGACCAAAATGGGATTGAAATTCTCCGCGACTATCAAGTGGTGAGCGTTGACAATAGTTAAAATCAGACCAAAATGGGATTGAAATGTGGTCTGTATTTGGATGGCAGCTCGGTAGTTTTTGTGTTAAAATCAGACCAAAATGGGATTGAAATCTGTGAGCTTGGCTATTACTGATAGGGGTGCTACCGTTAAAATCAGACCAAAATGGGATTGAAATGCACCCGGATTTCTGACAAGATTGTAAAACCGACGTATGTTAAAATCAGACCAAAATGGGATTGAAATAGACAAATAAAAGTCACACACCCAATCAGGGAATTCGTTAAAATCAGACCAAAATGGGATTGAAATATGGAGGGGGAAGAGGAAACTTGACTGCGTATACTACAGTTAAAATCAGACCAAAATGGGATTGAAATATCATGATCTTCAGGTTGTATCGCAAGTCGAGCTCATGTTAAAATCAGACCAAAATGGGATTGAAATCTGATAACCTCTTTAAAACCCTATCAGGGGCTATAACGTTAAAATCAGACCAAAATGGGATTGAAATCTGCGATTCTACGTACATAGTTGCCCTCTGTCGCTGAGTTAAAATCAGACCAAAATGGGATTGAAATATTACACGGTTTGCACAACGGTCGGCGTTGATAACGTTAAAATCAGACCAAAATGGGATTGAAATACCAAAAATTGGGACTAAAACGTCCTTTTCTTCCGGTTAAAATCAGACCAAAATGGGATTGAAATTCGAAAAGCTCGAATCAGCTCAAGACGAAGAAATCCTGTTAAAATCAGACCAAAATGGGATTGAAATGATTTGCCTGGGATGATGCAATCACTCTGGATTAGATTCGTTAAAATCAGACCAAAATGGGATTGAAATTCTGCTCCGCCGTTTTTAGCAGCGTTCACATCTGCGTTAAAATCAGACCAAAATGGGATTGAAATATCGTTGATTCTATAGCTACTTTGACCATTTCAGCGTTAAAATCAGACCAAAATGGGATTGAAATATCACAGAAAGTGTCAAATACACAATCTCCTATATTCACTGTTAAAATCAGACCAAAATGGGATTGAAATTGCAATGACTTTTGAAACCATCATCATATTCTGATATCGTTAAAATCAGACCAAAATGGGATTGAAATATGGCATACAAAGGCAACTACCATGCGAATAGCACAGTTAAAATCAGACCAAAATGGGATTGAAATTAGGAGAGTCCAAGAAAGTGGAGAATAATGTAGGGGTTAAAATCAGACCAAAATGGGATTGAAATTCATATTTAAGATGGTTATACTCGATGTTGAAGGCGTGTTAAAATCAGACCAAAATGGGATTGAAATACAGTCCAATCAGGGTCAATGCCCTCTTTTTCAGGGGGTTAAAATCAGACCAAAATGGGATTGAAATGTGTTATAGTTTGTGTTTCTTGCAGGGTTTAGATAGTTAAAATCAGACCAAAATGGGATTGAAATGATGGAGGCCAAAACCAATAAAGACACCTGATGAACTGTTAAAATCAGACCAAAATGGGATTGAAATCATAAGGCAAGTTTTAGTCTTTGATAAGGAAATGGGTTAAAATCAGACCAAAATGGGATTGAAATGCCCGCAGCGGCGGAGGTGGTGGTGGAGGCCTCAGATCGTTAAAATCAGACCAAAATGGGATTGAAATCTGAAGATACTCCCGGACCTGCCTCCTAATATCCTCTCTAATCGTTAAAATCAGACCAAAATGGGATTGAAATACACGTATAACTCTCTGAAACTTGCTGCCGCTGAGCAGTTAAAATCAGACCAAAATGGGATTGAAATTTAATAATCGTGATCTGAACAGTTCATCCTCTAATAAGGTTAAAATCAGACCAAAATGGGATTGAAATGACGGCGGGACAACAGGAACACCCAATATTCCTTCAGTGTTAAAATCAGACCAAAATGGGATTGAAATATGAACAGTTATACTTCCTCTTCAGCTTCGACCTAGTTAAAATCAGACCAAAATGGGATTGAAATACAGGACACAAAGTACACATGCGGCCCCTC
>JACIVX010000028.1 GCA_014361295.1 Methanomassiliicoccales archaeon
TCACGGTTCCCTCAGGTAGCTCGAGGGCATGGACGACGCGCCTTCTTCCCTACTCCTTACGGTGGTGGAGAGCTAGGACACTTTCCCTCCGCCTTTGGGGAGTGCAGCGAGGGTTTGTGGTGGGGCTGGCGGGACCGATCAGCAAGGGCCCGCTTCCCCCTCGGCAAGAGAGCAAGGAGGCAATGAAGCACTAAACCCACTCCCGCACCGTATTGCGGGAGATGGAAAGCCGACGGGTGGTCCTCCCCCAGGCTCCCGCATTCCTTCCAAGTATCCACGATCCGAATCCTCGAGCTCACTTTGCCCTCCCAGTGGGCGAGATGGTAAGTTTCGGCAAGGGTGAGTGTTAGCACGGTGACATCCCTCCTTTTCTGCTTTCTTGGATGACCGTACGAATAGGGGGATGCCACACGTTTTCAAGAACGCCTCGAACGCTCCCAAGTCCGGCCACGGGAGTGGGTCACCATCTCTTGGCGCATCGACCACCTCCTCTTGACCTCGCGGCAAGGGCCGGTTACAATACTTTATAAGAGCTTTGAAAATATCAAAAATGCTTTTGTGGCAGGTGGTGTAAGTGAAGATTACACTTAATGCTGTACTTGAAGTAGCTATGGATTTGCTTCGCATTCCTAGTGTTAATCCGCGTGATAAAGCTCAAGTAGCAGAAGAAGAGATGCTTGGAGAGGTAGAAATTTGTAATTTTATTGCCTCATGGCTAAACAAACACAAAATTCCTGCAGAAGTTCGGCATTACGCTCCAGGCAGGGCATGCTGCGTAGCTATATTAGAAAATCGAAAAGGGCCGACTCTATGGCTTAACGGGCATGTTGATACGGTAGCGCCAACTTATTTAACTAAAGAGTCTTTCGTTCCGCGCGTTTTGGGGGATAATTTGTATGGAATTGGAGCAGCAGATATGAAAGGTGGAGTCGCGGCAATGTTAGTGGCATTGGCAGCTGCGGCCGACGTCTTTCGTGATGGACGCATAATATTTTCTGCGGTAGGTGGTGAGGAAGGGCCGCCGAGCGGTACTGAGTTCTTACTGTCTGATTCGTCATTGCGCGCTGATATGGTTGTTGTAGGTGAACCATCGCATCTTGCATTATTTATAGGTCAAAAGGGGAGTATGTGGGTGAAAATTAAATGCCAAGGCCGAGCCCGGCACGGATGTGTTCCGGACCACAGAGTTAATGCAGTAGAAGGCCTTATCGCTTATTTATATACCTTGAACAACAAAGATTCTTCAATAATATTTCAATATATCGACGATATCTATAGTCAAACAACGTGTAATGTTGGAATATTCTCTGGTGGGCACCGGCCTAATATAATTCCTGCTGAGGCATTCGCAATCTTGGATATTCGATATCCTCCACGTTGTAATTCACTAGAAATCCTTGAAAAATTAAAAGCCCATGCAGAAATAGTTAAACAAAATGAGGCGGCAATTTGGAATTTTATTATAGAAGTTATTGAAGGGCCAACCGAACCTGTATATATGCCCAAGGATCATCCAATGGTTTCTAAAATCGCTAAAATTATAAGAGTAGTACTCAAACGCCCCGTATCAGTAGGATGGGCTCCGTATTGGAGTGATGCTTATTATTATCTTAAAACAAATATACCAACTTTTATCTTTGGCCCTGGGCAAATCGAAAATGCGCACCAACCAGAGGAATACGTTTCAATTACTGATATGTGGAAAAGCGCTATGGTGTATTATAAAATAATAACAAATTTAAAGGAGGTGGTTAATATGTATGATTAAGTTTAATAAACGACAATATTTTATTTAATTTGTTAACGTTAATAAAACAAAAATAAAAAGGAGGTAAAACATGAAAATAATAAAACTGTTGGTGTTGGTTCCGTGGATCTTTGTAAGTTGTTGTTTCGGAAGCGCTCAAACCCTGCGTATCCTTCATCCTACTTTGTGGGTCCCTGAGGTTTACCAGATTTTGGACGAAGCTATCGCTGCTTTTGAGGCACAGCATCCTGGCGTAACTATCACACGCACAGAAGTCACGTGGGGAGATTTGAGGTCGCAACTTATGATATCTTTAGCAACAGGCACAGCTCCTGATATTGTGATATATGCAACGCCCTGGATTCCTGAGCTCGTTAACATGCACGCAATCGTCGATATTTCTCCGTACCTCCCCAGCGGATTTCTGGAGATTTTCCTTCCGTCTGCACTAAAGGTCTTACAACAGGGAGACGTTGTTTGGGGACTGCCTTGGGAAGGTAGCACATGGGGGTTTTTCTACCGCAAAGATCTTTTTTCTGAGGCAGGATTAGATCCAGAGCGCCCCCCCTCAAATTGGGCAGAGCTTGTTGAGTTTGCATCACGGCTTACGCAAAATGGCCGTTATGGCCTGGGGTTCCCTGCTGCAGGGTGGGAACCAGACGACTATTTCTTACCGTTTTTGTGGCAAGCTGGCGGTGAAGTAGCGGTTTGTGACCCGACGGGATGCAAGGCTACATTGGACACTAATGAAGCACGCACTGCAGTTCAGTTCTATTATGATTTAATACATACTTATAAAGTCGTCCCTCCCACAGTTGTCGGGTGGGATTGGGAAAGCACAGTAAAGGCTTTTGTAGCTGGCGACATCGCCATGATGTATAACGGTCTCTGGGCGGCGGGGACGATCGACTCTATAGCCCCTGAATTACAAGGTAAATGGAGCGGCGCACTCAATCCTTCTGGACCTGCTGGCTGCGTTCATCTTGGCTATCCTAACGCTCTTATAGTCACTAGCCAAAGCCTTCACCCTGCGCTTGCTGTAGAGTTTATAATAAGCTTACACCAAGGTGATCCCAGCTACCTGGACCGAATTTGTTTGGCGTTGAATTCTTTAAACTGGACACGCAAGTTCGCCGAAACAGCTTACTTGGATGCTCCACAGCTACGACCTCTCGTCGACGCCATGCACTTTTCACGCTCGCGACCTGCGTTTCCACAGTACGAAACTTTCCGACAAACAACGTTTAACCCGGGGTTGCAAGCTCTTATTCTAAAGAAGCTTGACGTCGGACAAGCGGTCGAACAATGGCAAACAATGTTGGACCGGCTCTTCGGACAATAGCACCTAGGACAGCCAAGGGCAGGGGGAATTGCCTCCCCCTGCCCTTGATTGTATATAAATAAAACATGACTAAAATAATTGGTTTACTTTTGGTTACTCCGCTGTTGTTATTAACAGGATTTTTTCTGTTTTATCCGCTTATTAATAGTATATTAACAAGTTTTTTTGATACAACAAATTTAGCTTTTTTTAATAATTTTGTAGGATTAAAACATTATTATCATTTAACTTTTAACCCAACATTTAAATTGGTATTACAAAATACTTTTATATTAGTTACAGGTACAGTTGGCGGTTCTTTTATTATCGCGTTCTTTATTGCACTTTTGTTAACTAGGCAATTTCCTGGACGCGCCATAGTCCGCGGCCTGGTTGTTATCCCCTGGGTGGTACCTAATGTAGTAGCAGCGTTAAGTTGGCGTTGGGTTTTTGATGAGCGGTATGGAATCATAAATGCTATTTTAACAAACTTAAAACTTTCAGCCCCAATAAATTGGCTTGGAGAGCCTTTCTGGGCTTTTGTAGCGCTAATCATTGTTAGTATTTGGAAAGCGACGCCTGTTATGACAGTTTTTTTATTGGCCGGCTTGCAAGCAATACCTAAAGAATTATATGAAGCTGCAACAATTGATGGCGCTGGTGCCTTTCAGATGTTTCGATATGTAACATTACCACAAATGCGCAGAATAATTTTAATTGTATTAACTATGGAAACAATATGGAATTTTAACGCTTTTGACATTATATGGATTTTAACACGAGGTGGGCCTGCGAATAGTACGCATACTTTGGCTACTTTTGTGTATCAACAAGCTTTTCAACTTTTTAACACTGGGCTTGCTGCAGCTACTGGTGTGCTTATGCTGGTCATTTTGCTTGCAATAACGGGGTTATATTTGCGTTTGCTTAAAGAAGAAAAGCTTTAAAAGAGAAACTTTAACAACAAAAGGAGAAGATGATGTCTTACAATCTTGTGACGTTCGGAGAAGCGATGCTTCGTCTTTCCCCTCCGAATTTTCAGCGCTTGGAACAAACAAACTCTCTCGATGTGAACGTAGGTGGAGCAGAGCTGAACGTGGCCGTGGCTGCCCAACGGTTGGGACTCCGCTGCGCTTACGTCACGCGCCTTACCAACAACCCCTTGGGCCGAATGATTGCCAATAAGGCCCGGGAACAGGGAGTTGACACGTCTCATATCGTTTGGACCGATGGCGATCGCGTTGGCCTCTATTTCGTGGAGTTTGGAGCTAGCCCCCGGGCAAGCTCCGTTCTTTACGATCGCCGAGACTCAGCTATGGCTAAAATCCAGCCCGGGGAAGTGGATTGGGACAAAATCTTTTCGCAAACAAAGGCCTTCCACACTACCGGAATCACCCCAGCCCTCTCCCCCTCCGCGGCAGAAGCTACAAAGGAAGCAGTGAAAAAAGCCAAAGAACATGGAATTTTCGTTTCCATAGATCTCAACTACCGCGCCCGCCTTTGGAGCCAAGAAGAGGCACGACGAGTCATGACCGAACTCGTCTCTCAGGCAGACGTTCTCATAACCACTGAAGAGGACGCGGAACGGGTGTTCGGGGTGAAAGAAGAATCCTTCGAGAAGGTAGCCGAGCGCCTGAACCAGATGTTCAAGAACCTGAAGGCAGTGGCCATCACGATCCGCGAAACGCCTTCCGTTTGGCGCAACACTTGGACCGCTTTGGCCTATAGCGACGGCCAGATCTTCCGCGCCCCAGTGTTTGACCTGGAAATCGTCGACCGGGTAGGTGCAGGCGACGCCTTTGCCGGTGGCTTCCTCTTCGGTTACCTCACGAAAGATGTGCAGACCGGGCTCAACTACGGCGTGGCTATCTCCGCCCTCAAGCAGACCAACCCCGGCGATTTTGTGTGGGCGACAAAAGAGGAGTGCGA